>NZ_JBSYGG010000003.1:151927-402520 GCF_054121475.1 Salegentibacter profundi | reverse complement strand
TCTATATATGGATCCAATGCTTCTTGTTTAGAAAGCAAAAATCAAACTATTATTTTAATTCACACACAACTTTTGAGATTGATCCATATTATATCACAAAGGAATTGATGCCGAACAAAATATCGAAATAGCAGGCGAGGCATTACTTCTGAACCCAAGATGGATTTTAGTCCTTAGACCCAACTTTTGAGATTGATCCCTACTTATCTTGAAAGCATTATTTTTTCTTACACCCTGAAATCGTTGTAGTTAATAACTATCTGGGATGCATTGCTCTAACCTGACCGTCCTCATGTTTTTCCCTCTTTTTCTGGATTTACTTTGTTTGCCAGATGAGGCTCAATAGCCGAATTTAAAAACAATCATCTAAAAAAGAGAAACTATGGGAAAAGAAAAAAACCGTTGGTTGATCGCTGCCTCCGCAGTTGGAATACACATTTCAATCGGCTCGGTTTACGCCTGGAGTGTATATACCAAACCCTTGATCGAAAAGTTTGGCTGGAAGCTTAGCGATACCCAATTTACCTTTAGCCTAGCCATATTTTTTCTGGGTATTTCAGCAGCCTTTTTAGGGCATTTTCTGGAAAAGAAAGGGCCAAGAAAATCAGGGATATTTGCAGCCATCTTTTTTGGGATAGGAATAGCGGGATCTGGACTAGCCGTATACCTGGAATCAATCTTCCTGCTTTACCTATTTTATGGAATCTTCGGAGGTATAGGTTTAGGCCTGGGGTATATTACCCCGGTTTCTACTCTTATTAAATGGTTTCCGGATCGACGAGGCCTGGCCACTGGCCTTGCCATAATGGGCTTCGGGTTTGCAGCGCTTATCAGTAGTCCTATTATAGTTTATCTGATATCGGCTGTTGGAATAGCCAGTACCTTCTTCATTATGGGTTCCGCTTATTTGGTCCTTATATTTATCTCGTCTCTTTACCTGGCCCCTCCACCAAAAAACTGGATTCCTGCTGGATTTGAGGCTACTGTAGCCTTGGGAAAGAAGAGGGTCACTCAGGATCTGTCTCAGTTAACAGCTAATCAGGCGGTAAAAACTAAACGCTTCTGGTATTTATGGTTCATGCTTTTCATTAACATATCATGTGGGATAGCTATCATTTCTGTGGCTTCTCCCATGGCCCAGGAATATGCTGGCCTAACGGTAGTTGCCGCTGCCACTATGGTTGGCATTATGGGACTCTTTAATGGAGTTGGCAGAATTGGCTGGGCCACCTTTTCTGATAAAATAGGTCGTCCCGCAATGTATTCCATTTTCTTCGGAATTCAGGTCGTTGCCTTTTTCTTATTACCCGGAATTACTAATGCAATTCTTTTTCAGGTAATTATATTTCTGATTCTATCATGTTACGGGGGAGGCTTTGCCACAATTCCTGCCTTTATTGGAGATGTTTTCGGGACAAAGCAACTTGGAGCAATCCACGGCTATATGCTTACTGCATGGGCTGCGGCTGGAATTTTTGGACCCTTGTTCGCTGCATGGTCACGCGGTGTTACCTCCAGTTATAACGGAACACTTTACTTTTTCGCCGGTCTTCTACTAGTTGCATTTGGTCTGTCTCTGCTCACTCAAAGAGAAATTAAAAGATTGAAAAAAGAATCTCGGTATAAAAACGAAGAACTTGATGTAGCACAGGAACCTGAATTGATATAGTATAAACCATTATTGTGAAAAGAAAATTAACCACTTAAACTATCATTATGATTGACGTGTCCGATAAGGTACTTGCCCCCCAGGATGAAGGGGTTTGGGACCAAAAAATTAATGTAAGGGATTTTGTTATAAGAAATATCACTCCTTACTATGGAGATGCCTCCTTTCTTTCGGGAGCTACCGAAAGAACAAAGGCGTTATGGCAGCTTTGCCTTGACGCTATGAAAGAAGAGCGCGCTAACGGTGGGTGTAGATCGGTTGACACCGAGAGTATTTCCAGTATAACCAGCCATGGCCCCGGTTATATTAAGAAAGATCTCGAGGTAGTAGTAGGTTTACAAACTGATGAACTTCTAAAAAGAGCCATGAAACCCTTCGGTGGAATTCGGGTTGTGGAAGGTGCGGTAGTTGAACGAGGGCTCAAAGTAGCCGATTGGGTGACAGAATTATTCAATTATACTAAAGATCATAACAACGCGGTGTTTGCAGCTTATGATGCTGAAATAAGAGATTACCGGTCTCACGGTGTTCTTACTGGGCTGCCCGATAATTATGCTCGTGGAAGAATAATCGGAGATTATCGTCGTCTTGCTCTTTACGGTGCTGATCGACTTATCGAAGCCAAGTTGGCTGATAAAGTTGCTATAGACGGGGAGATGGACGAGCATAAGATTCGTCTTCGTGAGGAAATAAACGATCAAATCATTGCCTTAAAGGATATCAAAAAATTAGGTGCTGTATATGAGCTTGAGCTAGGACGTCCGGCCAAAAATGCGCGTGAAGCGATTCAATGGGTGTACATGGCTTACCTGGCTGCGGTAAAAGAGCAGGATGGAGCTGCTATGTCCTTGGGGAATGTTTCTTCATTTCTTGATATTTATTTTGAAAAGGATCTGGAGAGGGGACTGATAACAGAAGAGCAAATTCAGGAACTAGTTGACCAGTTTGTGATGAAACTTCGGATGGTACGCCACCTTAGGCCAGGTCCCTATGATGAGATCTTCGGAGGAGATCCTACCTGGGTTACCGAAGCCATTGGCGGTCAGTTTGAAGATGGAAGAACCAAGGTCACCAAGACTTCTTTCCGCTTTCTGCAAACTCTTTATAATCTTGGACCATCTCCGGAGCCAAACCTAACCATACTGTGGTCTGAAAATCTTCCGGGTGGCTTTAAAGATTTCTGCGCTAAGGTTTCTATTGATACTTCTTCCATTCAGTATATGAATGATGATATGATGAGGGATTACCGTGGCTCAGATGATTACGGGATAGCTTGCTGTGTTTCTCACCAGGATCTGGGTAAAAGAATTCAATTTTTTGGTGCAAGAGTGAATTTACCCAAGGTACTACTCATGGCCCTCAATGGAGGGCGCGAGGAAATTTCAGGAAAAGAGATCCTTAAAGATATTGCCCCAATAGAAGGAGAATACCTTAACTATGAGGATGTAATGGAAAAGTTCAGACCAGCAATATCAGAAGTTGCTAGGGTATATTCTAAAACCATGAATATCATCCATTATATGCACGACAGGTATTATTATGAAAAAGCCCAAATGGCATTTATTGATTCCGATCCAGGTGTGGATATGGCTTATGGTGCTGCTGGAATTTCTATCATCGCCGACTCTTTATCTGCCATTAAGTATGCGCGGGTTAAACCCATTCGAAATGCGGCTGGGCTAACCGTAGACTTCAAGATCGAAGGAGATTTCCCTAAATTCGGAAATGACGATGACTGGGTAGATACCATTGCCAAAGATATTTCTCATGCTTTCTTTACTGAACTGGCAAAGCACAAATGCTATAAAAATGCGGTACCTACAATGTCTTTGCTTACCATAACCTCAAATGTGATGTATGGTAAAAAAACAGGGGCTACCCCAGATGGTAGAAAGGCAGGAGAGGCATTTGCTCCGGGAGCTAATCCAGTTCACGGGCGAGATACCCATGGAGCTATAGCTTCCCTGAACTCGGTTGCTAAACTTGATTATCACGATGCGATGGACGGGATTTCCAATACCTTCTCCCTTGTACCAAAGTCTTTGGGTAGTGCCCGTGAAGACCAGGTAAGCAACCTGGTAACAATGCTCGATGGTTATTTTTTAAATAAAGGACATCACCTGAATGTTAATGTTCTTAATCGGGAAACTTTAATGGATGCCTATGAACATCCGGAACGTTATCCGCAATTGACAATTAGAGTTTCAGGATATGCCGTTAATTTTATCCGCCTGTCTAAGGCGCATCAATTGGAGGTGATTACAAGGACCTTTCACGAAAGAATGTAAAATTAAGTGTAGCGCTTTGGGTTCAGTGCCGGTTTGATTATTTTCTCGAAGTATCCTTCCGGTGCTGTTACCCAATTCTCAGTTGCCTTTGAAGAACAAAGAAATGATCAAAAACGGAATGCTTGTTCCACAGAATGCTTCGCAACTCAATGAGGGAGAAAAAGACCAGCTCCGGGTACATTCCATAGAGAGTTTCGGGACTCATGACGGCCCCGGAATAAGGATGGTTGTTTTTGTTCAGGGTTGCCAGTTTCGTTGTCTCTATTGTGCTAATCCTGATACTATGGATGTGAAGGGGGGAAGTATTATAGGAATTGAAGAGATTGTTGAACGGGCCATTGGTCAGAAACATTACTTTGGGAAAACCGGAGGTGTAACCGTTTCGGGTGGGGAGCCCTTGCTTCAGCGCAAGCCCCTGAAACAGCTGTTCCGAAGACTGAAGAAGGAAGGAATCAATACAGCTCTTGATACCAACGGCCGACTTATTGATCAACAAACAAAAGAACTTCTGGAGGAAACGGATCTACTAATGCTGGATGTGAAACATTTTAATGAAGAATGGCATCGAAGGCTCACTGGCCTTTCCAATAAAAACACCTTCAAGGTAGCACTACACCGGGAAGTATCGGGAAAACCAATGTGGTTGAGATATGTGCTGGTTCCCGGCTGGTCAGATCAAGAGGAGCATTTACACCAAATGGGACAGTTCTTCCGAGATTATAAGCATATAGAACGAATTGAGGTGCTGCCATACCATTTGCTGGGATTGCATAAATGGGAAGTTCTGGGAATGGAATACAAGCTCAAAGGGATTGAACCTCCCACTCAGGAAAAACTTAAGTCTACAGCTGAAATTTTAAAGAAATATTTCACAGAGGTGAGAGTAAATTAATTGCATGTTCCTGGATAAATCTAGTTTTAATCATCTTACCTTAGCGAATAATGGAAAAAAAGGTTGGTATCATCTATTCTGGGGTTGATGGACAGACTAAAAAGATTTCAGAAGCCCTGTTGTACCAGCTACAACGTTTGCAGGTAGATGTTATCTTATATTCAATTGAAAACTTCCATGAGAAGGTAATGGATTTTGATCTCCTGATCATAGGCGCAGGGGTACGCTATGGAAAACACAATGTCCAGGTCCGGCGATTTGTATTAAATCATAAAGAAAGTCTTAATAAGGTTACCACTGCTTTTTTTTCCGTAAACCTGGTTGCCCGCAAAAAGGATAAAAACTCTTCCAGTACCAATCCCTACCTCATCAATTTTTTAAAGGAAGTAAACTGGAAACCCGATATGTTGGCAGTATTCGCGGGCAGACTCGATTATAGGCTCTATTCCTTTTTAGACAGGATCATGATAAAACTCATTATGAAATTCACCAATGGCCCTACAAGGAATGATACTGCCATAGAATATACCGACTGGGAGAGAGTTAGAAGCTTTGGTAAGCTGGTCTTGATGAAACTTGAGGAAGACTTTAACTGGAAATAATGTCTGAAGCGATTGAAATTTTAGTGCATAAAAGGTATTTTTGCAAAACATTGTCGCAGAAAAGATTTTAAATCTTATTTTTACTGCCAAATATTAACGGGTGATTAGCTCAGTTGGTTCAGAGCACTACCTTGACAGGGTAGGGGTCACTGGTTCGAATCCAGTATCACTCACAGATAACACAATAAAGGTCAACTTCATTTAATTTTTGATAAAATGCAGCAAAAGCTTATTAAAATTAAATTTTAGTTTTTTTATTTTTCCAATGACCTTGTTCTTTCCCCGACATAGAAAAATCCGATTAAGAACTGTCCTATATCTATAAGCTTCCTAGAAATATAAGGTTGAATGCTAAATACTATCCGGCTATTAAGGGGCTGTAGTCAGCGGTAAAAATGGGTGGAATAAAATTTTTACTGGCAAAACCATTTAAAACAGGTTAGGATTTGAAATCCTAATTGATTTGAAATCCGTTACAACATTTCTTCTGAAGGTCTGATGATTTGAACTAAAAGTGGTAAGTAGATCAAATACATGTAGTTCCAGCTTTAGGGAATAGATTAAAAAATTTCTAATCTCCAATCAATCCAAACCGGTAAAATGTTTTCAAGCGGGCGATTCGGTTTTTGGAGAGGTATTCAAAGAATTTGTTTTGCGCATTGATGTAGCTCATCTGCCTGGAATTTACCATAAAAAGTGAGCTTTCTCCGGCCATGAACATACGCCTTTCGCCTTCCAACAGCCTCCTGGTGTTTTCTACCGTTTCCCTGTAAATTTCCAATTGTTCATTACTGGTTTTCCATTCGTTTAGGGCGGCTCTTGCCTTATACTTTAGGTTTGCCTGATATTTTTTCAGGTCTAGCCGGGCATCGGCAAGCTTTAGACCGGCTAGTTTTACTTTCCCTCTTTCTTTTCTTAAGAAAAGGGGCATTTCAAATTCGAGTCCAAAATTATAATTATTCATAGAATATTCGGCAGTGGGGACCTCGTTTATCGTTTCAGTTAGCACATTGTACTTTAAGTTGAGCTCAGGCTTTAATTGTTCCCTGCTCCAGCGACGATCAATTTCCAGCTGATCTACTTTAAATGTGCTGCGGCGTAGCTTTGGATGGTTATCGATAAGAGCTTCAATTTCACCTAGAAATTGTTCCTCAATAGGTACTCCTGTAGGTTCTTGGTAAGCCGGAATCGTGCCCTGGGCTATTTCCAGAGGAGTAACGCCTTCGAGCCACAGAAAGATCGAAATTTGTTCAGAGGCATTTTCAAACTCCAGCCGGGCCTCGTTATAGCTTATACGGTTGCTCTGAACCTGTATTCTTGCCTCGGTGGTATCTATGGCTGCCACCTCTCCTGACAGGCTGCTTCGCCGCACACCTTCATAACGTTCTTCAGCGAGCTCAATAGCTTCCTCATACGTCTGCATTACCGAATAACTTTCAAACCATTTCCAGTAGGCCTTTCCGGCATCGTAGATAAGTTGGCTTAGCATTAATTCACGTTCCATCTCGCTCATTTTCTGGAAAAGTTTTGCTTTTTGAAGTTCAGCTCGTCTTTTATCTATTAAAAGTCCTTCCCCAAGGGAAATTGAAATTCCTCCATACCAGAGCCCATTTGCAGGAGTGACATTCTGCGGATTGAGATAGGAGCCTTCATTTAGATCGTATCCGCCCTGTAATTCTATCCCAAACCAGGTAGGGATCTTTAACCCACTTTCAATGATACTGTAGTATTGGGTGTCATTAAAATTTTTCTGCTTGGTATTATTGAAGATCTTAGGGTCAAAAGCTCCTCTTGCCGCCTGGACTTCAGCATCACCGATCCCCAATTGATTTTCAGCCTGTCTGGCTATAGGGTGGTTTGCTTTCACCAGTCCGATATATTCTTCGAAAGTAAGAATTTTTTCCGCCTTGAATTCCTGTGCCAGGATAGGGACTGCCTGGGAGAAGGTGAGCATTAACAGAAATATATTTTTAAAATAATTCATCTTTACTTTTTAATTAACAGAAAGTGTTTTTTTACTTTTTTCTGCATTTTTTGTTTCTCCAGTAGAATCATAAAAGTCTGGAGGGAAGCCGTTGATGTTCCTCCACAACTCATACCAGACAGGCACATCTTTGAGCAAGACCATATTTGAAGTTCCTGCACCTAAGCGCAAGGCTTCTGGCCAAGCTGGTTGTTCCGGATCAGGAGCGACCAGGACTCGATATTTTCCGTTTTTGGTGATGAACCTATCTATGGCAAAGATCTCTCCGCCATAGGTGCCGTAGCTCTGTTCTGGCCAGCCGGAAAATACTATTGCGGGCCATCCGTCAAATTGAATACGCACATCCTGACCTTTTTGAAGCAACGGCAGGTCAAGAGGGCGCACGTACATTTCAACGGCTAATTCATAATCTGCAGGCATTATGCTAACAATCTGATCGCCTTCCTTTAAAGTCTCGCCAATCCCTGACTGGATGGCCTGGGTAATATAGCCATTGGTAGGGGCTGTAATATAATACATCCCCTGTCTGACCGAATAATTAGTGTACTGGTTCTCCAATTTGGTGATCTCTGCCTCCGATTCATAGAGCCCAGTAAGGGTAGTATATTTATCTGATTCCGCTTTAGCAACTGCGTCGCGATATTGGGCCTGGATAGAACTCAGCTCTACTTCGGTATTAACCACCTCATTCTTGCTGGTGAGCAGCTTATTTTGAGCTGAAATCATTTCCGCTTGCTCTTTTCGCATAGTAAGTCTGCGGTTTTCAAGGTCGGTAAGGGATTTCAAACCTTCTTCATATAAACTGAGGATTCGCTCATATTGTTCTTCAGCAATTTCGTAATTAATAACAGCGGCCTGATAATCCATACTGTCGCTTTCCACCTTTAATCTTGCTTGTTGAGCTTTATTCCGCGCCTGCTGTAATTTTAATTCATTGGTTTCCAGTAACGCCCTGATCCTGTTATCCAGAGCTTTTACTTTTTCCCTGTATGATCCCACAGCGAGTTCTTTGGCGTTAAGTTGCTCTTGAGTCCTGTCCAAAAGCTTAGGATCAAAGTATTGGTCTTTTATCTCGGAAACGAACATAATGGTATCTCCTTTTTCAACGTAATCCCCTTCCATGACAAACCAGTCCTCTATTCTACCGGCAATAATAGATTCAATATTTTGTGGCCGATGTTCAGGTTTAAGTGCGGTCACCTCTCCTTTACTTCTGATATTTTGTGTCCAAGGAAGAAACATGCTTAGGAAAATGAGGAGGAAAAAGATTGTTATAAGGCGTTTTAACCATTTGCCTGATTTCCGGCTTTCAACCATATCCAGGCTACTGTAGGAAGTCCTGTTAACCTTATCGGTTATTTTATTTGATGAAATATTAAGCATCTTCCTCGTTTTTAAATTCTTCGGATAATTTTAATTCTTCATAATTTCCGATTTTGGTGATTTTGCCTTTCGAAACAATGGCAATCCGGTCACAGCGTTTGGCAAAATGCGCCTCGGAAGAAACCGCTATCAGGGTCCAGTCTTGATCCCTGGAAGTTAGAAAATCCATGACCTTAAGTCTCTCCCGGCGATCCAGGTTATCAAGAATATCTTCAATAATCAGCAAATTGGGTTTGCTGACAATACTTCTGGCAATCAGGAGCTTTGTAATTATGCTTCGTGAAAATTTATATCCTTGTGGTTCGACAAAGGTATCGTAGCCTTTTGGAAGATTCCTGATAAACCCTTTAAGTTTTAGGTGATTGACAGCCCATTTGATATTTTCGAAGGGGATATTTTTTCGTCCCATAGTGATGTTCTCTAAAATTGTGCCTTCAAAGAGGGTTCCCTGGGCAAAACATTCTCCTATCACTGATCTCATGTCATTGATATTTAAATTGGTAAGGGAAATTCCGTTATAAGAAACCACCCCCTCCTTTACATCATATAAACCGGCAAGGAGTTTAAGCAAGGTTGCCTTACCTGAATTGTTTTTACCAGAGATTAAAAATTTTTCTCCTTTTTTTACCGAGAATGAAATGTTCTCCAGAATCCTGGTATTACTCCCCGGGTATTTGAAACTAAGATTTTCAGTTTTTACTTTCATTCCTGGAGAGGTCAATTCATCTTTTAAACTTATTCCTTCTGATCTTTCCAGTTCGAGATCGGTAACCTCTCCGATTTTCTCCAGCCCTGTTAACACGTCATAAATAGTTTCCAGGCTAACTATAAGTTTCTCTACAGATTCCATAACCAAAAGTATGATAATCTCCGCCGCAACAAATTGGCCTATATTGATGGTCTGTTCCATAACCAGGAATCCCCCAAGGATTAATAAACTAGCAGCAACTATCACTTTAAAGACTACCATGAATGAATATTGCCTCATCAGGAGTTTAAAGTGATTTTCCCTTGATTTTAAGTAGGAATCCACATTGGTATTTGCTCTATCCAGGGGTAATTCCGTATCTCCCGCCAGTTTAAAGGAAGTGTTGTTGCGACCTATCTCTTCAAGCCAATGGGCAACTTTATACTTGTACTTAGATTCCTCTAAACTCGTAGATAGTCCCTTTTTTGCTGTAAAATGAAAGATCATATAAAGCAACAAGACCAATAGGACGCTAAAAACAATGAATAGGGGATGGTAGAGTGATAAAAGAATTAGGCCGAATATTACCTGGAGGACAGCCACGGAAAAGTCGATGAGTAATTTTGGAAGGCCTTTCTGAACCGTCATAACATCGAAAAAGCGATTCATTAATTCCGGGACATAATGCTTATAAAGTGCTTCCATCTTAATCCTTGGAAGACGATAAGAAAATTCAAAGGCAGCTTTTGTAAATATTTTCTGTTGCAGATTTTCGGTAATTCTAAATTGAAATATTCGCAAAACCCCTGTTGCAGCAACACCTAAGACCACAAAAATAATCAGTAATATCCATGAGGTGGTTATTTCTCCACCAATAATGAGATTGACAATCGCTTGTATTCCTAAGGGTACTGATAGGTAGACGAGCCCATTAAAAATGGAATAAATGTAAATATTGATAATTTCGGACTGATCTGGTTTTAATAACCTAAGGAGTCTTTTTAATGGACTTGGTTTTTCGGGTTTTGTCATTTCGTCTGTGTTGATGTTTTATGCCTGAATAGTTTTAAAAATCATTTCTTTATAAAATTCAGTGATGGCGTCTTCACCTTTAACTATATCGGTTAAACCTGGCAGGTGATCTGCAAAAAAGCGTTGATTGTGGGCACCTTCAATAATGGTTGAAACTAACATGTGAGGATATTTGTAGTGTGGATTTATTTCCAAGATGATATCACTCACGCGACCTACAAGCTTTTTATAACCAGCAAAAACACCAGCTTTATTTTGTTGATCAACTTCCTTGGTTAAATAAACCTTTGAAGCTTCGGAAATTATGATGTTCTGGAGCTTGGTTTCATTAATATGGGAAAAACTTTGGTCTTTATCAAGGGGTTTTGTAATTAGAATAATAGCCCTTTTGAGTTTTTCCTCAGGCGAATCTATATTGGCAGTTTTAAAAATAAAGTGATACTCTAGCCATGCCCAATACCATATTGTAAGGTACTGTAAAAGTTTATGTTTGCTCTCAAAATACCTGTATACTGATGCTTCCGTAGACTGAATGGCCTTAGCCAATTTTTGAAAAGTAAAATTTTCAAAACCAATTTCTTCAATAAGTTGAATACTTCCAGAAAGTATACGTTTACCAAGTGCACTGGATTCTGGATCCTTCAGGTATGTGTGCGGGTTAACCTGGATTGAAATATTAGAAAGAAAATGCTGCATAATAGAAATTTGCGCAAATATAATAGTAAACCTATCATAAACGAAAGTTAAACTTTGTTAATTTGCAGATTGTTAGCTTTAAATATGAATAACCTTAATTAAAGGCCACTTGATATGCCATATAAAATGGTTGGAAGAGGATTAGTAGTTATCCTCCTAAGCTGGTTAATTTCTGAGGAGGAATAGGTGCAGGGACAGGATTATTCACGGGCTCTGTACTTAAAAAATATTCATACATTGCCCTTAAGTCTTCTTCCTTGAGATTTTTGAAATTTTGCCAGGGCATAGGTGGTAATAACATTCGACCATTGGGCTGACCTTTTAATTTTCCTTCAGTTAAAGAACGTTTAAACTGTTCAAAACTCCAGGTGCCAATTCCGGTATCATCAGAGGTGAGGTTCGCTGCAAAGGATATGCCCCAGGGTCCTACAGCAGCTGTGAGATCATGGTTCATTAGCATCCATCCTTTTTTTAAAGCATCCTGGCTTATAGGGGGTAATTCACTACTGGCCTGGTAACCAGAGAAAGCTAATTCTTCTATGTATTCCGGACCCTGATTTCCCATACGTTTTGGACTGTGGCAATCCTGACAACCTATGGTATTGACCAGGTATTCACCTCTTTTGACCAGATCTTTCTTGGTTATGCTATCCATTTCTGCGATAAGGGGAACTGAGTGGTAATCTTTTTCCGCCTCGGCCTGCTTACAGCTTATTATAGAACAAAGTAGCAGATAAATGATGAAAGGAAGAACGATGGGAGAAATTGACTTCATATTATAAAATTTGGATTATTTTATGCTTCTCAAAAAATAGAATAGGAAGGTTGATACTTTGGGGAAGCCAAAGTTTCAATAAAATAACCAGAAAGATAAATAGGGGGAAACCTTGTTAATTTGTCTATTCTCACCTGTTGATATTAATGCTCAGTACAGGTAGATCGAAGTGATTAATTATATTCTCAGTAACTCCTGGCCGAAAGATTTTCTCCAGGCCGGAATGCTGACGAGTGATCGTAGCAAGCATATCAGGTTTTTCTGAAGCGATGTACATTCCGATTCCACGTTCTTCACTTTTGGCGTTAAAGACAAACCGTTTTTCCCTGACATCGGTCTGTTGGCTAAGGAATGCATCCATTGCTTGTTCTATTTGGTTACTTTCCATAAAAGTGTAAGGGGTATTAATATATACAACCTCTATTTCAATGGCTAATTTTTTTACCAATTCAAGAATTTCGTTGAAGCTTTTGATTGATTCTTCCTGAAAGTCCGATGCGATTCCTATTTTCTTTAAAGGAGCAGATTTATCGGCCTTTTTTACCGAAAGTACAGGTACCGGGGAGTGCTTTAAAACATTCTGGGTGTTACTTCCCATTAATTTTTGCATTCCTTTCTCACCATGGGTGCCCATAACTACAAGGCAATACTTCTCCTTACTAATGTAATTTTGAATTTCTTCAATCCCCTGATTGAATAAAAGCAAAGAGTTTGCTTCAACACCTATTTTTTCAGCTCTTCGTTCAAGTTTTAATAAGTTATCTTTCGCCTGGCCTATTGCAGCTTTGGTTTCAGGATAAAGACTTTCTTTTTCCAGCGACAATTTACTCCAGTCCACCGGAGTATTGATAAGGTGTAAAAAGCTCACTTCGGATTTTAGCTTCTTAGCAAGCTCCATTCCTATATTTGTTGCGTGGTTCGCACAATCGGAAAAGTCGGTGGGTATAAGTACGCGTTTCATAATCCTAGGAATTAAATTAAACCAAAACCGTCAACTTAGGTAAAGTTAACTCCCGCAGGAGTTTTTTTAAATGATTTAAATCATTTTTGAGTCATGAAAGGGCCTTTTGATTGCATTTTTGTTGAATTGCTAAAAAGTGTATTTTTGAATTCTTATGGAAATAGATAACCTGGAACAGGGATTTTTTGGAATTGGTATTCAAAATGGTAAGACTCCCGAGAACCTGGGAGTTCTTTGGAGATCAGCCCAAAATATGGGTGCGAGTTTTATTTTTACCATAGGAAATCGATACGAAAAACAGGCTTGCGACACCCACAAAGCCGTAGGGGCTATGCCTTATTACCATTATGAAAACTTTGAGGATTTCTATACGCATTTGCCAAAAGGCGCTATGCTGGTAGGTGTGGAATTAACAGATAAGGCCGTGCCACTGGAGAGCTTTAGGCATCCACGTCGTTGCGTTTATCTCCTGGGCGCCGAAGATCATGGACTTACCAATAGGGCTCTTGAGAAGGTTCATCAATTGGTGAAATTTAAATCTACACTAAGTCTTAATGTTTCTGTGGCCGGAAGCATAGTGATGTACGATCGAGGGATGAAAACCGAATTTTCTACTTAAGTCAAAACTTCTTTCTCTTAGCAAAAATTGGAAATATTGGAGCTTTCATTAAATTAGCAGGGATTAAAATCTAAACTAAAAAAAATGAAAAGTTTTTCAAGGCTATTATTGTCTTTTGCAGTTGCTGGAATGTTCAGTATGACCTCATCGGCCCAGGAGGTCGTCGAAAATAACCAGGCCGATTTTGATGAATTCATGGATCGCAGTGGTAACCGCTACAGATCAGCCACCGGTAAACCAGGCCCGGATTATTGGCAGAATGAAGCAGATTATGATATCGAGGCTACCCTGGATGATCAAGAACATACTATTACCGGTAAAATAACACTTACTTACACCAACAATAGTCCCGAACCTTTGGATTTTATCTGGATGCACTTAGAGCAGAATCGTTTTACTGAAGATTCTCGCGGAACTCTGACCACTCCAATCCAGGGAAACCGTTATAATGGTGATACCGATGGGGGTTATACCATTTCCAATTTGGAAGCGAAGGTTAAAAGAAGTAGCTCAAATAAATATCTTATCAACGATACTAGAATGCAGGTTTTCTTTGATCAGCCAATTCCGGCCAAGGGAGGAAAAGCTACCGTTTCAATGAATTTTAAATACAAGATCCCTGTTGAAGGAATGGACCGGATGGGCCGGCTTGATGTGGAGGACGGAACCATTTATGCTCTTGCACAGTGGTTTCCTAGGGCTGCAGTATTAGATGATGTTGAAGGCTGGAATATTGAACCATATCTTGGAGCTGGTGAGTTTTATCTCGATTATGGAGATTATGATTATAAAATCACCGCCCCGGCTAGTCACATCGTGGTGGGGTCTGGTACCTTGCAGAATCCAAGACAGGTACTTTCTTCCACGGTAAAAGAAAGATGGGACCAGGCAGCAAAGAGCGATTCAACGGTTTACTTGATTAAACCTGAAGAAGTTAATAATATGTCCATAAGAGCTAAACAGGAAGGAACCCTTACCTGGCACTATAAGATAGAAAACGCCCGGGATGTTGCCTTTGGATCTTCTAAAGCTTTTATCTGGGATGCAGCAAGGATTAATTTGCCAGGGGGAAAGAAAGCCTTAGCCCAGTCAGCATACCCTAAAGAAAGTGACGGACAAGGAGCTTGGTCTCGTTCGACTGAATATTCTAAAGCTTCAGTAGAGCATTATGCAGAAAAATGGTTCAACTATCCATACGGAGGTGCAGTGAATGTGGCGGCACACATTGGGGGTATGGAGTATCCTGGACTTAATTTCTGCAGCTGGCAAAGTGAAGGTGCTTCCCTATGGGGAGTGACTGATCACGAATTCGGTCATAACTGGTTCCCAATGATCGTCGGTTCTAACGAAAGACGTTATGCCTGGATGGATGAAGGTTTTAACACCTTTATCAACCATTATAGCACTTTGGAATTCAATAACGGGGAATATCCTTCTACATTGAACCAGACCAGAAATATGAACAGGTGGTTTACAAGTGAACAAAGAGAAGGTATAGATACTTATCCTGATGTTACCAATTTGAGAAATCTTGGTATGACGGCATATTACAAGCCAGCTATTGGATTATTACTGATGAGGGAATACATTCTTGGTGAGGAGCGTTTTGATAATGCCTTCAAATCTTATATTGAAACCTGGGCCTACAAGCATCCACAACCCGCAGACTTTTTTAACCATATGGAAAATGTTGCTGGAGAAAATTTGTCCTGGTTTTTTAAAGGTTGGTTCTATGGAACCGGAAATATAGATATTGCCCTTGGGGGAGTTCAGGAGTATCAGGGGAATTATCTAGTTAGCCTGGCTAATAATGGAGAGATACCAATGCCTGTTTTATTGGAAATAACTTACGAGGATAATACTTCAGAAGAAATAAAACTTCCGGTGGAGATATGGCAACGTGGTGATACTTGGAACTACCTTCACAAAACCGATAAAACCGTAAAACGTATCGAACTGGATCCCGACAAATTGTTACCGGACAATATTTCTAATGATACCTGGCCCCAATCCATTTATGGGAATTAAAAACAAATAAGGATAAAAAAGGCTGCCTGAATTTTAGGCAGCCTTTTTTATATGTCTTCACCCTTTCCAAATAAGTCAAACTGATGTTAGTTTATTTCATGGCGTAACATTTTTTTTAACTTCAAGGCTAGAGTTGTGCATTGCGTGGAATCCCTTACATTATCATATCTATTCAAAGAAATGGTGTTACTACCAGTTTCTTTTATAGTCTTCTATAAAAAAGAACCTATGCGTTCATTGATTGTTTTGTTCATTTTATATTTGGCACCGATCTCAAAAGGTCCAGCAATATAGTGGGCGAGGTCTTGAGGAAAAGTCGCATGCTTTCGATCAATAAAAAGAATAAATTCGTCGCCGGTTGCAGAATACAAAATGAACTTGATCTGGATGTTAATTTAGAATTAGCCAAGCTTAGAAAATACCAGCTAGTTTTGGGATTCCTTTGATATTATTGAACCCAATGCGGCGATATAAGCTTTTACCGCAGTGGGAAAATCATCTTTTTAACAATTCCTCCCTTTCCTGAAAATTTATTGAAAACTGATAAAAGGACTATACTTCATTGTTAATGAATAGGTTTTTCTCTTTGATCATTTTGGCCGTTTTTTCAGGAATCATCTTTTCCCAGCCATCTTTGCCTTCTACTATCATTTGATGCACCTGTCGGGAGTGGATATCCAGTACCTTTGGCTCATAGTCTGTGATGTCTACTACTCGGTTATTATCAAGGAAGAATTTATAAAGTTCTTTGATACGAGGATGTACTTTTAGATTTTTACTAGTCACGATTTCTCCGGTTTCCGGGTTTTTAAGCGGATAAAGATAAATTTTCAGATTTTTGAAAAAGAGTTTTCCAAAAGCTTCTAGAATCCCCCCGCTTAAGTGGCGATAATATCTCTCGTCGAAAATATCAATTAGAGTATTAACACCCATGGCAAGTCCCATTTGTTCCTTAGTGTGTTGGGAAAAATATTCCACAACCTTGTAGTATTCCTGAAAATTTGAAATCATTACATTGTGGCCAAGACTACACAACAGGTCGGCACGATCTAGAAAATCTTTTTCATCTATTTCACCTTCAGATTTAAGGTTCGAAAGGGTTATTTCAAAAATCACCACGGTTTTTTCTGGATCCACCCTTTTTTCCTTTCTAAATAGTTCCAGTGATTTCTCGTACATGTTCATATTTACATTGGTCACTGGTCTGAAACTTCCCCGAAGGGTTAAGATGTTCTTTTTGTACAGAACATTGGCCGGGAGTATGTTATTCCCTTCCGGATTGAACATAACGGCTTCAGTAATGCCGTTCTTGACCAATTGGAGGCTCATAAGGCGGTTATCCACATTTTTAAAAACAGGACCAGTAAAATTAATTGCATCGATTTCTATCTTGTCATTAGAAAGATGATCGAAAAGGTGCTGGAGTAATGCTTTGGGGTCATCATATTGATAAAAAGCACCGTAAATGAGATTGACCCCCAGAATTCCAAGACTTATTTGTTGGTGAACCGCACTGTTCTCGTGAAACTGAACATGCAAAATAATATTGCTGTATTCCTCCCTGGGTTTAGTTTGAAATCTTATTCCAAGCCATCCATGACCTTTATATTTCTTTGCCCAGTCTATTGTAGCCACAGTATTAGCATAACTGAAAAATAATTTGTCAGGATGCTTTTCTCTTGAGATACGCTCTTCAATGAGTTTGCTTTCATAGTCCAGCATGCTCTTTAACCGGGCTTCGGTAACATATCTTCCCGTGGATTCTAAGCCGTAAATAGCATCGCTAAAATCCTTGTCATAAGCGCTGATGGTCTTGGCAATGGTTCCAGAAGGACTGCCAGCCCTGAAAAAATTCCGCACTGTTTCCTGGCCAGCCCCAATTTCAGCAAATGTACCGTAGATATTCTTGTTTAGATTTATTCTTAGGGTCTTGTTCTCTATTGAAATAATATTCTCAAATTCCAGATCTCCCTCATCAATTACAGACATTACCTTAGCTTTATAGTTGTCCTATAAATTTACTAAACTTAAACCTTATCTGCTACTACTTTATAAGTTGGATCCTCAAGGATGTTAACTTCAATAATTGCATCAGCCTTATTTAGGAGTGCTCTGCAGTCGTTGCTTAAATGCCTTAAATGAAGTTTCTTACCCTGTTTGTGGTATCTTTCAGTAAGTTTATTAACCGCCTCTATACCACTCATATCTACAATTCGACTTTCAGAGAAATCAATAACAACCTCTTCCGGATCATTTAAAATATCGAATTTGTCATTAAATGCCTGAACAGATCCGAAGAAAAGCGGGCCATAAATTTCGTAATGTTTAACACCTTCATTGTCTACTCTTTTTCTGGCTCGAATGCGTTTGGCATTATCCCAGGCAAAAACAAGAGCAGAAATAATCACTCCAATAAGTACTGCAAGGGCAAGGTTATGAAGGACAACCGTGACCACAGTGACTAAAACCATTACCAAAATATCAGATTTTGGCATTCTTCTAAACGTTCTCAAACTGGCCCATTCAAAAGTACCAATAGCAACCATAATCATTAAACCTGTAAGTGCCGCCATTGGTAAAAGTTCAATTACACTCGAACCAAACATGATAAAGATTAGTAAACTCACCGCGGCAACGATTCCCGACAACCGGGCTCTGGCACCTGAAGAGACATTGATGAGACTTTGTCCAAGCATGGCGCAACCGCCCATTCCAGAAAAGAATCCTGATAGGATATTGGCCCCGCCCTGTGCAACACATTCTCTGTTGCCACTGCCACGGGTCTCAGTGATCTCGTCTAAAATATTAAGGGTAAGTAAACTCTCGATCAAGCCAACTCCCGCCATAATTGCGGCGTAAGGAAGGATTAATATAAAAGTATCCAGATTGAAAGGTACCATCGGAATGTGAAATGGAGGGAACCCCCCTTTAATAGAGGCAATATCTCCAACGGTTTTGGTGTCAATATCCAGGGCAGCAACAATTCCAAATACCACTAGAATGGCAGCCAGGGTGGCCGGTACGATTTTGGTTAATTTTGGAAGGAGCCAAATGATCAAAATTGCAGTAAGAACTAAAGCCAGAAAGGTATAGAGTGGTGTTCCGCTCATCCATTCTAACTCACCTGCAGCATTGGGTACTTTGAACTGGTCGAGCTGAGACATGAAAATAATTATAGCCAGGCCATTGACAAATCCGAAGATAACTGAATGCGGTACCAACCTTATAAGTTTACCCAGACGTAGGACTCCGGCTACTATCTGGATTAAGCCAGCCAGGATTACCGTTGCAAAAACATATTCGGGACCATGAGAAACAGCCAGGGCAACAATAACCACTGCAACGGCTCCAGTTGCTCCCGAGATCATGCCAGGGCGTCCACCAAAGATAGCCGTTATAAGTCCCATTACAAAAGCAGCATATAGACCAGTCAGCGGTGATAAACCAGCGATAAATGCAAAAGCCACTGCTTCAGGTATTAAAGCCAGGGCTACGGTTAAGCCCGCCAAAACTTCAGTTTTGTAATTTACTTTTTGAGAAAAATCAAAAAGGTTAAAAATATTTTTCATCAGAATAAAAGTTTAGTATATAGTGATTAGCGAAATATTTTCGCGATGGAATTGCAAACCGAGGAAGCTAAGCCTGTTAGGGCGGAGTAAGGGGGGATGATTGTATGGTGCTTCTGCCTGTCATAAGAGCCGCCAAAATTAGCTATTTATTTGTAACTGGAAACCCAGGGCATTAAAATCTGCTGATTTTTAATAAAATCTTAATTTATTGCGGATTAAATTATAAAACCGGCAATGTTTTAAATGAAATTTTCATTGCTGACAATCTGCCGGGTATCAGAAAAATTATCCGGGCGAACCGATTGATATATTTGCGATGAATCGGGGTGAGTAAGAATCAGTTGCCATAAATTGAGCTTTTTTGCTCTGAAAGCTGCTGCACTGGAATTTAAGTAAAACTCCCACATCCTGTAAAAAATATGGTTGTAATCTGATTTTATTTCCGGCCAGGAACGTTTAAAGTTTTCTAACCAGGCCATAAGAGTTTGGTCATAGTATAAGCCGAAATTATGCCAGTCTTCCAAAATAAGTTTGCGTTCCATTGCCTGTCCTATCTGCCTTATCGAGGGTATTAATCCATCTGGAAAAATGTATTTATTGATCCATGGATCCGTATGGAATTTTGTGTAATTCCCTCCAATAAAATGCACCAGGCTGACACCATCTGTTTTTAAAGCGTTTTTAATAACCTGCATAAAACTATCAAAATTTTTATGCCCTACATGCTCCAGCATCCCGATCGAGACTATGCGATCGTATTTTTCATTGATATCCCTGTAATCCTGAAAAAGGATTTCAACGGGTAATCCCTTGCATCTCTGGGTAGCTAGTTTTTGCTGTTCTTTTGAAATGGTGATCCCGGTAACAGAAACCTTATAATTTTCTGCAGCAAATTTGGCAAAACCTCCCCAGCCACATCCTATATCAAGAACTTTTTGTCCTTTTTTTAATTTTAGTTTTCGGCAAATGAGTTCCAATTTATTTCGCTGGGCCTGGGCCAGATCTTTTGCATCTTGCCAATAACCGCAAGAATAGATCATCAGCGGATCCAGCATTTTACTATATAAACCATTTCCAATATTATAGTGAATTCCTATAGAGCTTTGAGCTCTGCTTTTGGTTTGTTGATTGAAGATCTTTGATTTTAACCATAGTAATTTTAGGCGGAAATTGGATTTGATCTTTTCCTCCAAATTAGCTTTAAAGAGACGATAAAACATCTTGTCCATCGCCTGGCACTCCCACCAGCCTTCCATATAGGATTCTCCAAAACCGAGAGAGCCACGGCTTAAGACACTTTGATAAAATTTTTCATTTTTTACCAGAATGTCCCAGGAATGACTACCGTTAATTTCTATTCCAGCTTCCTTTAATAAATTTTGTACAGCGATTTTGTAGTCTGTTTTTGCCATATGACGTTTGATTTTGGAGGTTTCGACCCTTAATTGCTGAGGTTCATTAACTTAAATTTAATCGATTTTGGGGATATTTTAAAATTAAAAGACATTTATAGTAAGGAGGTTGCTGTTTAACTTGTTATTTTTGCCAAAAGAAATTAAATTAAAATGGCACATAAAGCAGGATTTGTAAATATCATAGGAAACCCAAACGTGGGCAAATCTACACTGATGAATGCTTTTGTGGGCGAGAAACTCTCTATTATCACCTCCAAGGCTCAAACTACACGGCACCGTATCCTTGGTATTGTAAATGGAGAGGATTTTCAGATGATACTTAGCGATACTCCTGGAATTATAAAACCAGCTTATCAACTTCAGGAATCGATGATGAGTTTTGTGAAATCAGCCTTTGAAGATGCTGATGTGCTGATTTATATGGTTGAAATTGGTGAACAGGAACTAAAGGATGAAGCTTTTTTTAATAAGATTATCCAAGCCGACATTCCCGTGTTATTATTGCTCAATAAAATTGATAAATCTAATCAAACGGAACTTGAAACCCAAGTAGAATTATGGAAGGATAAAGTGCCAAACGCTGAGATATTTCCGGTTTCCGCTTTGGAAGGTTTTAATGTTGCTGAGGTTTTTAACCGCATTGTAGAATTGCTTCCTGAAGCACCTCCATTCTATCCTAAAGATACCCTTACTGATAAACCAGAGCGATTTTTCGTTAATGAAATAATTAGGGAGAAGATTCTAATGCATTATAAAAAGGAAATACCCTATTCTGTCGAGATTGATACTCAGGAATTCTTTGAGGAGGAAGATATTATCAGAATGCGCAGTGTTATAATGGTAGAACGAGACACCCAGAAAGGGATTATTATTGGTCATAAAGGTGCCGCTTTGAAGAGAGTGGGGGTGGAGGCTCGGAAAGACCTTGAAAAATTCTTTGGTAAGCAAGTTCATCTTGAACTGTATGTAAAGGTTAATAAGAACTGGCGTAGCGACCAGAGGCAGCTCAAACGTTTTGGTTATAATGAATAAACCGATCCAGGTTTATTTTATACGGTGTTTCGAAATTAAAGATATGCGGTTTAGACTTTTCAGTCAAACCCGATTTTTTACACTAATTTTGCATTTTAATAAAAGAATAAGCTATGGGCAATATTGTTGCTATCGTGGGTAGGCCAAATGTAGGAAAATCAACCTTTTTCAACCGACTCATTCAGCGTCGCGAAGCGATCGTTGATTCAGTAAGCGGGGTGACACGAGACCGTCATTACGGAAAATCCGACTGGAACGGAAGGAATTTTTCTCTTATCGATACCGGTGGATATGTTAAGGGCAGTGATGATATCTTTGAAGCTGAAATAGATAAGCAAGTCGAACTGGCCATAGATGAGGCGGATGCCATTATTTTTATGGTAGATGTTGAAAGTGGGGTTACTCCAATGGATGAGGAAGTAGCTAAATTACTCAGGAAAGTAGATAAACCTATATTCCTTGCTGTAAATAAAGTAGATAACAATAAGCGTCTTGAGAACGCTGTTGAATTTTATTCCCTGGGATTGGGGGAATATTTTCCAATTGCCAGTACCAATGGCAGTGGCACTGGAGACCTTTTGGATGCTTTAATAGAAGCGCTACCCGAACAGGAAGCTGATGAGGAGTCAGAACTCCCACGCTTTGCCGTGGTAGGGCGTCCCAATGCTGGAAAATCTTCATTTATAAATGCCCTTATTGGAGAAGAACGATATATCGTAACAGATGTCGCAGGTACCACTCGCGATGCAATGGACACAAAATACAATCGTTTTGGTTTTGAATTTAACTTAGTAGATACCGCTGGAATTCGACGGAAATCCAAGGTGAAGGAAAATCTTGAGTTTTACTCGGTAATGCGCTCTGTTCGTGCAATTGAAAACTGCGATGTTTGTTTGATCCTACTAGATGCGACTCGTGGATTTGACGGGCAGGTACAGAATATCTTCTGGTTGGCAGAAAGAAACCGTAAAGGAATCGTGATCCTTGTCAATAAATGGGACCTGATAGAAGACAAGGAAACAAATACGATGAAGGAATATGAGGCCAGGATCCGAAAAGAAATAGAGCCTTTTACCGACGTGCCGATCATATTTATGTCGGTCCTTACCAAACAGCGTATCTTTAAGGCTATAGAAACCGCGGTGAAGGTTTTTGAAAACCGAAACAAAAAAATAAAAACGCGTGAATTAAACGATGTGATGTTACCTATCTTGGAGCATACTCCGCCACCAGCCTATAAAGGTAAATATGTTAAGATTAAATTCTGTACACAATTGCCTACGCCTCAGCCTCAGTTTGCTTTTTTCTGTAATCTGCCTCAATATGTACGTGATCCTTATAAAAGGTTTGTGGAAAACAAATTGCGGCAAAACTTTGATTTTAATGGTGTTCCTGTTGCGGTTTATTTCAGAAAAAAATAGATAGCTATTAAAGCATGTAACAAATAGGAGGTCCAGAGCGCTAATTACAGTAAAAAAGAATACCTTGGAATTCAATGCAGCATCCTTCCCTACCAGGCCAGATGGAATATAAGCCTGGGATATCAGTTTTTTATAAAGATACTACCATAAAGGTGAAGGCATATGATACGCTGAATCAAAATATCGATACCAGGAAAATCCTTGGGAAGACTTTATTTAGGATGCAAGTAGTCGTCTTATCTTGCAGCGTTATATTATGCTTAGCTTCACTTCCAAGATCAGTAAACTTGGAGAGAAAGATCTCAACACCAATAAAAGAGGGTTTTAGAATTTAAACTTAAGGATAATTAAAAAATGATCTCTGGAATTGGCGGTTCATTTTTTTGAAAGCGGCAGCCTTATCTTAGAATACAATTTTTATTAAATCTGTCTTGCAAAAATCCCTGCCGTGAATTGCCTATGGACTTTTGGGAATTCATCGAAAAGATTACCAGCTACCACCAGCACCGCCGCCGCCAAAGCCACCGCCGCCAAAGCCACCACCGAAACCTCCGCCTCCGCCGAAGCCCCCACCTGAACTTCCGCCTCCAAAGGATCCACGCCCCATGGAGCTTAAAATAATTGCATCCAATAAAGTGCCTCCTGTACTTCTGCGTCCTCCATTGCGGCCACCTTTATTTTTGTTGCTCAGGGAGACAATGATAATGAGGAATATAATTCCCAGAATAAGTAATTGGATCGGTATCCCTTCACTGTTTTTTCCCGTCTGAGGAGTGCCCTGGAATGTGCCTTCCAATATCTGGAAAATCGCAGTGGTTCCTTTATCAAGACCTCCATAATAATCATTCTTTCGAAATTCAGGAAGAATGATCTGTTCAATCACTTGTTTGGTTCGTGCATCGGTTAAGTACTCCTCCAGGCCGTAACCGGTAGTAATCCAGATTTTCCTGTCATTCTCAGCCAATAGAATCAAAAGGCCATTGTCCTCCTTCGACTGGCCAATACCCCATTCCTCAGCCCAGTGGGCGGCATAGGTACCTTCATATTCGCCCTGTAATGATTCAATTGTCACGATAACAATCTGGGTAGTAGTGGTGTCAGAATAGTTTATTAATTTTTGTGTAAGACGTTTTTCTTCAGCGGTATTTAGGACATCGGCCTCATCATACACGCTGGTCTCTTGAGATGGTTTAGGAGGGATCTCCCGTTGGCTGTGCCCAGTTCCAGCCAGGACAAGTGAGAAAAAAACAGTGAAGATGAATTTGAAGTGGGCTTGTAGCATTTATTCCTTTGAAATTTTGTTGGAAAGTTCATTAGTGTTGTCAGGCGACCAGGGGAAATGTTCTTCCAATTGCTTTCCAGCTTTGAGGACCCCATCTATTAATCCCTGTTTGAATTTTCCTTCTTTAAACTGGTTTACGATAGCATCTTTGGTACTTTCCCAGAAATCAGGTGGCACCACGTCGTTGATACCACGATCTCCATAGATCACAAATTTATGATCATCTATGGCTACATAGATTAGCACTCCGTTTTCTTCTTTAGTATTGTCCATCTTCAATTGATGGAAAACCTCCATGGCCCGATCAAAGATATCCTTATTTCCACAGGATTTTTCAAGGTGTACCCTTATTTCACCCGAGGTGTGACCTTCGGCAATCCGAATAGCTTCAACTATTTCTTCTTCCTCCTTTTTGATTAAAAATTCCTCTACCTTGCTCATTGTCTAAAAATCAAATTCCACATCAGGAACGTTTTCTGCTCCTGCATCGGCCTGGAAGCGTTCCATTTTTTCAAAACCAAACATTCCAGCGAAAATATTGTTTGGGAATACTCTGATATAAGTATTGTAATCGGCCACGGCTTCATTATACCTGTCCCGGGCAACATTGATCCTATTCTCGGTGCCTTCTAACTGAGACTGTAACTGCAGGAAATTTTGATTAGCCTTGATGTCTGGATAACGCTCCACACTTACAAGTAACCTTGATAAGGCTGAACTCACTCCGCTTTGAGCTTGTTGAAATTGCTGAATCTGTGCTGCGCTGAGATTGTCAGCATCAACATTCACGGCAGTAGCACGGGAACGTGCTTCAATGACATCAGTAAGGGTTCCCCTTTCAAAATCGGCAGCACCCTGAACGGTTTGCACCAGGTTTCCAATAAGGTCATTTCGGCGTTGGTAAGAACTCTCTACATTAGCCCAGGCCATCTTGGCGTTTTCTTCTTTTTGTATGGCGGTATTATTTACCCCTGCGGTAAAACTATAAATAACAAAAATTACAATGGCAATAATTATTGCCGGTACAAGCCACTTTTTCATATTTACATTTGGTTTTTAAGGTCGGTTAGTTTTGCTTTTATACCTTCCAACTTACGGATTATTTCAAAATTGTTAAGGATTTTATGCCTTTCTTCCTTTAGGTGGGTTTTGGCTCCTTCCAGGGTAAAACCTCTTTCCTTGACAAGATGGTAAATAAGTTCCAGGTTCTTTATATCCTCAGGGGTAAACTTTCGGTTTCCCTTGGCATTTTTTTTCGGCTGGATGACATCGAATTCCTTTTCCCAAAAACGAATTAGCGAAGTATTTACCTTAAATGCGGAGGCTACTTCGCCAATACTGTAATATCTTTTTTCGGGTAGGTTCAGATGCATTAATCCAGAGATTGGTTTTCCTGTTGTGCCTTTTTAAGTACTTTGTCAAATTCTTCCGGAGACAGATGCCCATAGTAAAAATTAATGGGGTTTATTCTTCTGTCATCTTTAAAAATCTCATAATGCAGGTGTGGTGCCTGGGATCGACCTGTGCTACCAACATAGCCGATGATATCCCCACGTAATACGCGTTGACCCACTCGAACATTGTATTTGTGAAGATGAGCATATAGGCTGGTGTACCCATACCCGTGATCTATCCTTATGTGATTTCCGTAACCGGTTGATCGATTGTCTGCGCGCGTTATACGTCCGTTTCCAGTTGCGTATATGGGCGTCCCTCTTGGGGCGGTAAAATCCATTCCATAATGGAATTTTCTGACCTTGGTAAAGGGGTCTGTCCGCCAACCATAACCCGAAGCAATTCTACTGAGGTCTTCATTTTTTACAGGTTGGATTGCAGGTACGGCAGAAAGAAGTTCCTCTTTTTCTTTGGCAAGATTTGCGATTTCATCCAAAGATTTAGACTGAACCACAATTTGCTTGGTGAGGATATCCATTCTTTTGTTGGTCTCAATGATCAACTTTGAATTATCGAAGCCTTCCAGGTGGCGATAGCGGTTAATTCCTCCAAAGCCTGCTCGTCGTTGTTCTTCGGGAATTGGATTGGCCTCAAAATACATTCGATAGATATTGTTATCGCGATCCTCCACATTGGCTAGCACATCCTGGATCTGATCCATTTTCTTGTTTAGAAGACTATATTGCAATTGCATATTCTGAAGTTCCCTTTTTAAGGCTTTTTCCTTTGGGGTTTCAATCTGGGGAATATTTAGGTATAACACTAAAAGTAGAAAACCGGCGAGAAAAGAACCCAAAATACTAAGAAATATAATGCCTAAGCGCCGGCCTTTTCGGCGTTCGATTTTTTTATAGGAAAGCGTCTCGCTATCGTAATAATATTTAACCTTCGACATGAGTCAAATTTATGCTATTTTTGCCTTCACAATGAGCAATTACCGTGCAAACTGTAAAGGCTTAACGAGCAAATATAAAAATTGTTTCAACGCCGTCACAATTTAATAAACTTTAGATTAGAACGTTTTGATGAAATCTCAGGAAATACGCAACCAATTCTTACAATTTTTTAGGTCGAAATCTCACCAGATAGTGCCCTCGGCGCCCATGGTGATAAAAGACGACCCTACCCTTATGTTTACCAATGCTGGGATGAACCAGTTTAAGGAATACTTCCTAGGCAATACCGTCCCGAAACATACCCGGGTTACCGATACCCAAAAATGCCTTCGTGTAAGCGGAAAGCATAATGACCTGGAAGAGGTCGGGATGGATACTTACCACCATACTATGTTTGAAATGCTGGGAAACTGGAGTTTTGGTGATTATTTCAAGGAAGAGGCCATTAATTGGGCTTGGGAACTCCTAACTGAAGTATTCAGAATCAATAAGGATAACCTGTATATTTCGATTTTTGAAGGAAGTGAGAAGGACGGTCTGGGCCTTGATGTAGAAGCCCTGGAAATATGGAAGAAGATCGTTCCGGAAGAGCGAATTATCTACGGAGATAAAAAAGATAATTTCTGGGAGATGGGGGACCAGGGACCCTGCGGACCATGTTCAGAAATTCATATAGACATCCGATCTGATGCTGATAAAGCTAAGCAATCTGGCCGTGAACTGGTCAATGAAGATCATCCTCAGGTCGTAGAAATCTGGAACCTGGTTTTTATGCAGTATAACCGAAAGGCCGATGGCTCTCTTGAAGAACTGCCTGCAAAACATATTGATACCGGGATGGGTTTTGAACGACTTTCTATGGTGCTCCAGGGAAAACAATCGAACTATGATACCGATGTTTTTACTCCCCTTATCAGCGAGATAGAAAAAATAACCGATAGTTCGTATGGAATTTCTGAAGAATCTGATATCGCCATCCGTGTGATCTCCGATCACGTTAGGGCGGTCGCTTTTTCTATTGCAGATGGTCAGCTACCCTCGAATACAGGAGCCGGGTATGTAATACGCCGAATCTTAAGAAGAGCAATCCGTTACGGTTTCACCTTTCTTAAGACCAAAGAACCTTTTATTTTTAAATTAGTACCAACCCTAAGCAAACAGATGGGGGAGGCTTTTCCTGAGCTTATTTCGCAAAAGAATCTTATTGAAAATGTAATAAGGGAAGAGGAGCAGTCCTTCCTGCGAACTCTTGACCAGGGCTTGGTTCGCCTCGAAAATATAATTGCAGAAACCAAAGATAAAAATGTTTCAGGGAAAAAAGCTTTTGAACTCTATGATACCTTTGGGTTCCCTATAGACCTTACCGCACTTATTTTAAGAGAACGTGGTTATAATCTCGATGAAAAGGAATTTGAAGCTGAACTCCAGCAACAAAAGGATCGTTCCCGCGCAGCAGGGCAAATAACTGCTGGTGATTGGCAGGAATTAAAGCCTGTGGCCGAGGAAGCTTTTATTGGTTATGATACCCTTGAGGCCGATGTTCAGTTGGCCCGATACCGCAAAGTGAAAACAAAAAAACAGGGCGAGGTCTATCAGCTGGTATTAACACAAACACCATTCTATCCTGAAGGTGGAGGACAGGTTGGTGATAAAGGTTACCTGGAAGAAGCCGATGGAAATAGAATATCGATATTCGACACAAAGAAAGAAAATAATCTTATCGTTCATTTCACTAAAGAGCTGCCAAAAGACCTGTATGGAAGTTTAATAGGGGTAGTAAGTAAAACCCAGCGTGAGGCTACTGCTGCAAATCATTCTGCTACTCACCTGTTACATCAGGCCTTGCGCTATGTTTTGGGAAGTCATGTAGCACAGAAAGGATCTCTGGTCAAGAGCGATTATTTGCGCTTTGATTTTTCTCATTTCGGTAAGGTGAGTAAAGAGGAACTGGAGCAGGTGGAGGATTTTGTAAATACAAGGATCGCTGAAAGGATCGCAGTGAATGAGCAGCGAAATATTTCCTATCAGGAAGCATTGGACCAGGGTGCTATAGCACTTTTTGGAGAAAAATATGGTGATTCCGTTCGTGCAATAGGTTTTGGAGAGTCAATGGAACTCTGTGGTGGAACTCATGTTAAAAATACTGGAGAAATCTGGCATTTTAAGATCATATCTGAAGCCGCTGTGGCCAGTGGGATAAGAAGAATTGAAGCGATAACTGGCGATGCTGTACGCGAGTATTTTACAGCACAGACCCATCTCCTTGAGCAGGTAAAAAACGAGTTGAAGAATGCTACTGATCCAGTTAAAGCGGTAAAAGTATTACAGGAGGAGAATACGACCTTAAAAAGACAATTAGAGGCCTTGCTCAAGGATAAGGCTAAAAACCTCAAAACTGATTTAAAAACTGAAATCGAATTGATCAATGGGGTGAATTTCCTTGCCAAAATAGTGGACCTTGATGCCGGTGGGCTAAAAGATCTGGCCTTTCAGTTGGCAGAAGAGAATGATGATTTGTTCCTGTTATTTGGTTCCGAGCGCAATGGAAAAGCGCTTCTAAGCTGTTATATCTCTAAAAACCTAGTGAAGGAGAAGGGCCTGAATGCTGGAGAGATTGTTAGAGAGTTAGGAAGATATATCCAGGGAGGTGGTGGTGGCCAGCCGTTTTTTGCAACGGCCGGCGGTAAAAAGCCTTCCGGACTTAATGAAGCGCTTCAAAAGGCAAAATCCTACATCGAATAAACTTATTTCTGGAATTATAGAAATTCAGGAAGCCCTATGGAAAAAGACTATGGAATTTAGAACCCAAATCCAGATTAAGGGAGAACAGCCAAAGATCGACTACGATTCTAAAATAATGCTGTTGGGATCATGTTTTGTCGAAAATATAGGTGCAAAACTGGCGTACTACAAGATAAGGACACTGCAGAATCCCTTTGGGATCTTTTTCCATCCCCAGGCGATAGCAACTTTTCTTGAACGTGTGGATTCGGGCTATCAGTATTCCAGGAAGGATATTTTCTTCCATAATGAACGCTGGCATTGTTTTGAGGCGCACTCCTCACTGAGTTTTCCGGATAAGGAAGGAATTCTTGACGCTTTAAATTCTAAAATTCAGCAAACCCATGCATTTTTAAAGGAAGCAAGCCATGTGGTGATTACTCTCGGTTCCTCGTGGAATTACCTCCTTCGGGATACAGGGAAGGCCGTGGCCAATTGCCATAAATTTCCACAAAAGAACTTCCGAAAGGAATTATCACCCGTAGTCAGTGTCATTGAGAACCTGGAAAGGATTACTGGTTATATCGAGAAACTTAATTCCAAAGCAGAGATAATCCTTACCATCTCTCCGATCAGACATCTTCGGGATGGCTTTATTGGGAATCAGCGAAGCAAATCCAATCTTATTGCCGCTGTTCATGCTACTGAAAAAGGTGTTTATTTTCCCTCCTATGAAATCATGATGGATGATCTAAGAGATTACCGTTTTTACGGTGATGATATGTTACATCTATCTTCCCTGGCAGTTGATTATATCTGGAAAAAATTTACGGAAACCTGGTTTTCAAAGGAAGCGATGATAACCCTTACGGAGGTTGAAAAATTACAGAAAGGTTTAGCTCATCGGCCTTTTGATCCGGATTCCGAAGGTCATAAGGATTTTCTCAAAACTTTGAAGAGGCACAAAGAAAACCTTAGAAAGAAGCATCCTCATTTAAAATTTTAATAGTTTCTTGGCATTTTTTAAACTTTAAAATCATCTTAAAATCTTTTAGGTGTAAAATTATTTTGTACTTTTATATATGATTTTAAACTTCAGCACTTTAGACCAGTTTAGGTTTAAGGACTGGAAATTAAAATTCGTTTTCTAAAATTTGTTGGGGTAGATTTTAGAAGTTTTAACTTATGGACGGGTGGGGCCGTCCATAAGTATTTTATAAAACCACCTAAATTTTAAAACTTGTGCTTTCCTGCGAAAACAGTCCCTTTTTCCTTCTAATTTAGACTTTATGAGAAATTTTTTAATCGGTGCTGTCACCGTCCTCCTTGTCGTAATTGGAATGAGATATTGTGAAAATCGCGATGGTGAACTAGGCAGGCTCGAAGAAGAAAATAAATTGCTACAGGAGCAGATAAAAAACGTAGGTAAATTGGTGGTGACCGAAGGCACTTTTTCGCAGGTATATTCTTATAAGGATTCACGGAAATTCTATCTTGATATTTTTTCGGCAAGAAAAAAAGCTTTGATCGTAGTTAATGCCAGGGCCCAGGTGGCCTATGATCTTAGCCAATTAAAGACCGATATCGATAGGGAAAATAAGATCGTGCGAATCTTGGATATTCCGAAAGAGGAGGTCACCATACACCCAGAGATAAAGTATTACGACATTACACAGGATTATTTGAATCAGTTTAATGCGGAAGATCATAATAGGATCAGAAACAGGATAAAAGCCTCAATCCAGGAAAAAGTGGACAGTTCCACCCTGAAATCCAATGCACAGAACCGATTGATCAGTGAGCTTCAAAAGATTTACATTCTAACCAGTTCTTTGGGTTGGACCCTGGAATATAAAAACCAGCGCTTTTCCAACTCTGAAGACCTGGAAGAATTGAAAATATGACTTAGCTGGAAATTTGGTTTTGATCGATAAGTTCAAGGCCTCCATCAATAAGGTGGCTTATATCAGGACGTCTTATTTTAACTTTCTCCAGGTTTTGTAAAGTTTCTTTGGCCATATTCTCGTCTTTCCCGGCTACAAGTTCAAAAATTTCCACACTGAGTAACCAGTCGTTTGGATGGTGTTCAATCAATAAATCCAGAACAGCCTGCAGCGAGAATTTTGCGTTTTTTCCTTCCCGGATGTTCCTGACCGAGTCATAAAGTTCTTCTAGTTCCTGGCGTTCTGGAGTTTTGTTGCTCTTTATTGTAGTGCTTGAGGGAGAATGGGTAATTAAATCAAAGGATTCCGGATCGGCTGGGCCGGCAAAGGCTGAGACTATTTCTTTTCCTACTGCCATATCAAATTTTCCCCACTCCGGTTTGAACAGTATTTCTTCTTCATTTGTGACCGTGCAATCTCTAAAACTGATAAGGATGATCTTTCCCTGAAGATTACGAGTTCCAGTGATGATTTCGCCAGAAACTTTAATTCCTCCCTCGAACTCGAGCTCTATTTTCTTTCCTTCGTAAATATCATAAGCTCTAAGATCTCTGGGGCTCATATCTTCAATGGCCAAGTTGATTCCTTTAAGGCTGCCAATGGGGGAGCCAAAACCATCGGAGTGATTGCTTGTGCCGTGGCCCACTAATTCTTTTTCTCTATGCGAGAGGGCGGTTTGCCCTGTTGTCTGAATGTATACAGGTTTGCCTTCAAATTCGATGACCCGTGAGAAATCCCCGGAAATCTGAAGCCCAGTACTGAGTTCTACAGTGCCCAGGTTTTTGGATTCAATTAATTTCTGTACTCCTGAAAGGCCCCCACTTCTCAGAGCCATTTTATTAGCAAACTCTTCAAGGACCGAACTTAAATGTGCAAAATCGGGTGTAACATATAGTTGTGGCTGAGGTTTGGTGATATCGAAATCCTGTTTGCTGGCCTCAATAGTGTAAGGGATCTTTTTGACCTTATCGGTCATACACCAGGTGCTCTCTCCTATAGAGGATAGCAATCCAGCTCCATAGATCTTGGGGTTTTCAGGAGTTCCTATTAGCCCGTATTCTACGGTCCACCAATGCAGATTTCTTATCTGTGCCATTTCACTGGGCTTCCCCATATTATTCTGAAGTCTATCAACTTTATTTTCGGCTTCCTCAATTTCTTCCGCCGGAGTATTTTCAGCTTCTTTGATTATAGATAAATGTCGAATTGCCTCATACATCTCATAATCTTTTGCACTTGATATAGCTTTGCAACCAATTTCCCCGAAGCGTCTAAGGTACTCTGCATATTCTGGATTGGCTATTATAGGGGCGTGCCCAGCACCCTCGTGAATAATATCTGGTGCAGGTGTATATTCTATATGCTCTAACTGTCGAATGTCGCTGGCAATGACCAGTACATTGTATGCCTGAAATTCCATAAATGCAGCTGGTGGAATAAATCCGTCTACGGCTACCGCGGCCCAGCCTATTTCCTTTAATATCCGGTTCATCCCGTACATATTAGGAATGCTGTCGATTGAAATTCCAGTTTGGCGAAGGCCCTCCAGGTAAGATTCGTGGGCAACTTTACTCAGATAGTCTACGTTTTTCCGCATAACATAACGCCAAACCGCCTGATTAATAGGAGTGTAATCCTCATAATTCTGGGGTTTGATATATTGCTGAAGATGGGCTGGGAGCCTGTCCAGAATTTCATTGGATTCAATTCGATCTAACATAATTGCAAGCCTTTATTTTGATCTAAATATAAAGAATTATGCCTGAAATTTAGAATAAGTCAATGAAAACCCCTTTAAATTAAAAATGCCTCTACTAAGAGGCATTAATGGATTATTTCGGGTTCTTTAGCGGTCTGAGCCCGGAGGATATTTTTCCAGGATCTTCTGTACGATCTCATTTATCCTTTCTTGTTTTTTATTGACTTCACGAGCAAGCGCAGCAGTACCCATTCCCTGCCAAACTAGTTCTTTGTTTTCAGCATCAATTAGGTCTATATAAAGTGTGCCTTCACTGGTGCGATTTACAGTGTTGTATCCTGATCCCCAGTACCATGGATGCCATCCCCAGCCGTATCCCCAGCCCATCATATTGTTCTGGTAGATGTTAATGTTTTCGTTGGTTTTGGTGAAAATGCTTACAAGCATATCAGGATTATCAGATTTGGTAAACCCTTTCGCTTGCATTTCTGATTCAATTGCTCTTAAAATACGTTTTTTGTCTAGGTCTGAAATTTCAGCTTTATCGATTCCGGGTTTAAAAAAGGCATAGGTTTGGTAAGAATTGAAATCGACTTCACGATCGTAATCTGAAGCAACCCTTACGCTGCTACAAGAGGTAAGAAAAACTGCAAGTAGCAGAATAACCGGAGTAATTTTTAAGAATCTCATAGGTGTAGTTTTTTAAGTTAGTCTAATAAGCGTGAGTCTACCATATTCGGGATGCTGAGTTTTAACCGGGAATCCCTTTCCATGGCGCGTTTTGCAGTAAAAACCGCGCCTTCATTTCTGGCCCAGCTTCGTCGTGCAATTCCGTTATTCACATCCCAGAAAAGCATAGATTTTAAACGCTCCTCCGACGCATTATTACCTTCAAGAATCATACCAAACCCTCCATTAATAACCTCGCCCCAACCAACACCACCTCCATTATGAATGCTCACCCAGGTGGCGCCCCTAAAGCTATCTCCAATCACATTTTGTATGGCCATATCGGCCGTAAATTGGGAGCCGTCATAAATATTGGAGGTTTCTCGGTAAGGTGAGTCCGTTCCCGACACATCGTGATGGTCTCGTCCTAGAATTACAGGTCCTATTTCCCCACGGGCTATCGCATCGTTAAAGGCTTTAGCTATTTGTATTCTCCCTTCGGCATCGGCATACAAGATCCTTGCCTGAGAACCCACCACTAATTTGTTAGCCCTGGCTCCTTTAATCCATTTTATATTATCGGCCATCTGCTGTTGAATCTCTCTGGGAGATTTTTCTTTTAATTCCTCCAGCACTTTTGCGGCTATGGCATCTGTTTTTTCCAGATCCTTGAAATTCCCGCTAGCACATACCCATCGAAAGGGGCCGAAGCCGAAATCGAAACACATGGGTCCCATGATGTCCTGTACATAACTGGGATATTTAAAGTCCTTGCCGTTTTCAGCAAAAATATCAGCTCCGGCACGTCCTGCCTCAAGTAGAAAAGCATTGCCATAATCGAAAAAATAGGTGCCTTTTCCGGTGTGAGCATTGATGGCCTTAACTTGTCTTCGCAGGCTTTCCTGAACCTTAAGCTTAAAATTCTCGGGTTCCTCCGCCATCATTTTATTAGCTTCTTCAAGGCTCAGGCCTGCCGGGTAATAACCTCCAGCCCAGGGATTGTGCAAAGAAGTTTGGTCACTTCCCAGATCAATATGAATATTTTTTTTGTCAAAATGTTCCCAAACCTCCACAATATTACCCTGATAGGCAATAGAAACGATTTCTTTGTCTTTTTTTGCCCTCTCTACCCTTTTGGAAAGTTCCTCAATATCATGAATCACTTCATCTACCCAACCTTGACTATACCTGACTTGCGTTGCCTTGGGGTTTATTTCTGCGCAGACCGTTATACAACCAGCTATGTTTCCCGCCTTGGGTTGCGCCCCACTCATCCCTCCAAGTCCCGAGGTGACAAATAACTTCCCATCAAGGCCTTCCTTTTCTTTGGCTATTTTCCGGCCTGCATTCAAAACTGTGATGGTGGTACCATGAACTATACCCTGGGGCCCTATATACATATAACTTCCCGCAGTCATCTGTCCGTATTGGGTAACGCCTAGTGCATTGAATTTTTCCCAATCATCCGGTTTGGAATAGTTGGGAATCATCATACCATTGGTAACGATGACTCTCGGCGCTTTTTTATGGGAAGGGAATAGCCCCATCGGATGACCGCTGTACATGGCCAAAGTCTGTTCTTCATCCATCTGAGCAAGGTACTGCATGGTTAGCAGGTATTGGGCCCAATTCTGAAAAACAGCTCCGTTTCCGCCGTAAGTGATTAGTTCATCCGGGTGTTGAGCTACTTTGGGATCTAAATTGTTTTGAATCATTAACATGATGCCTTGGGCTTGAGGAGTTTTACCGGGATATTCCTCAATAGGACGAGCGTAAATTTCATAATCCGGTTTAAACCGGTACATATATATACGCCCGAATTCTTCCAGTTCATTCTTAAATTCGGGTAACAACTCTTTATGGTGTCTGGGTTTAAAATACCGGAGCGCATTTTTAAGAGCTAGCTTCTTTTCCTCCTCAGTAAGGATCTCCTTGCGTCTTGGCGCATGGTTGACCTTTTTATTATAGGGTTTTTTTGCGGGTAGGGATTCTGGTATACCCCGTAATATTTGCTCTTTGAAATTCAGTGTTGCCATTATTGGGTGTTGGTTTTTTTATTATACCCATAAGGACAATGGCGACAACCACTTTCACAACAATAACCACGTTTAAGATGATATTGTTCTGTAAAACAACGGTAACCTTCAGGGGTAAGATAGTAATCGCCTTCCTCCAGGGGAATTCTTTTCTTTAAAAAACTCATGACACAAAAATACAATTTCTTATCTTGAATGCGTGATTTTGATCGTCAACAAATATCTGCTCGCCAAGCATTTTAAAGGGGTAAGTATCTGGCCTTTCGTGATCCTTAAAAACAGGGATCTTAAAGATGATAATTATTTTATTAATCACGAAAAGATCCACCTCAGGCAACAAATTGAACTACTGGTTTTACCTTTTTATATATGGTATTTCGTTGAATATTTATTCAGGCTTTTGCAATATAGAGATGCTTTCCTGGCTTATAAAAATTTAAGTTTTGAGCGTGAGGCCTATAGCCAGGAGATGAAACAAGACTATCTTTCTGAACGGAAATTTTGGGCATTTTTACAGTTTTTATAGCCTGGCTAAATTAGATTTGAGATATTTGCAAAATGCCGGAATTTTTAAATTTTTCTAGGGAATATTATGCTGAAAATCAATTTCTTGGTGAGTTCTATAATGGAATTAAGGTGTTTTTGAAACGAGAGGATCTAATTCATCCTGAGGTTTCAGGAAACAAATTTAGAAAAATAAAATATAATATTGAGGAGGCTTTTCGGCAGGATAAAAGAACCATTCTCACTTTCGGTGGAGCCTATTCAAATCATATTACAGCAACAGCGGCTGCTGGGGAAATTGCCGGAATTAAAACTATTGGGGTTATTCGCGGAGAGGAGCTTGGTGTAAATCTGGTTAAAACTTTGCACGAGAACCCAAGCCTTAATTTTGCGTATTCTCGTGGGATGCAGCTCCATTTTGTAAACCGGCAGCAATATCGTGAGAAGACGACAGAAGGTTTTCTGAAAGAAATAGAAGAAAAGTTTGGTGATTTTTATTTGCTACCTGAAGGAGGAACAAATGAACTTGCGGTTAAAGGCTGTAAGGAAATTCTAGGTACCGGCGACCAAGCATTCAACTATATCTGTTGTTCAGTTGGCACGGGGGGGACGATTGCTGGTATAATCAATGCTTCTGGGAAAGATCAGCGGATTTTAGGTTTCCCGGCCCTAAAGGGTGATTTTCTTTCTGACCAAATACGAAAATACAGCAATAAAAACAATTGGGAACTGATACTAAATTATCATTTTGGTGGTTATGCTAAGGTGAATTCGGATTTGATAAATTTTATTAATAAATTCAAAAAAAAATATCAAATTCCACTTGATCCTATATACACAGGAAAATTAGTTTTTGGTATTTTTGACCGCATAAAAAGGGGTGAATTCCCTTCAGGGTCTAGAATTCTGATAATTCATACAGGCGGACTCCAGGGGATTGACGGTATTAATAATGTCTTAAGAAAAAAGAATCTGCCTTTAATCAACTAAGGATATGAGGATAAAGTACATACTTTTACTGATTTTTGCAACGGGTTTTGCTGTCTCCTGCGGGAGCAAGAAAAAAGTGGTAACTAGAAAGAAAAACGACACGGGACCCCAAATAGAGCTTCCGGCGCCTCGCGAAAATACAAATAGAGAATTTCCTGATCAAAAGATTGAAACTCTGGAGCCCTCACCTCGTCGTTATAGTGTAGAAGATTATATTAAGGATTTTTCGGAACTGGCCCAGGAGGAAATGCGATTGTATAATATACCTGCCAGTATAACTTTAGCTCAGGGAATTTTAGAATCCGGAGCAGGGCAGGGCGATCTCTCACGTAGAGCTAATAATCACTTTGGAATAAAATGTCATGACTGGGATGGCCCCAGGGTTTATCACGATGATGATGCACGCGGGGAGTGTTTCAGAAAGTATAAGGATCCAAAATACTCTTATCGGGACCACTCTCTATTTTTAACCGAGAGAGCACGTTATGCACCACTTTTTGATTTAAGTGCCGATGATTATAAAGCCTGGGCTCGTGGTCTAAGAAAAGCCGGATATGCTACCGACAGGAAATATCCTGAAAAACTTATCGGTATTATAGAGCGCTACGAACTTTATCGTTACGATGCAGATGTTCTAAAGAGACCATCTCCCAGTTACACCCATAATCCTGAACCATCAGAATTAACCTACCGTGTGGAAAAGGGAGACACCCTTTATGGTATTGCAAAAAGATACAATGTTTCAGTACAAGACCTGCAGCGCTATAACGATCTTAAAGACGCTAACCTAGCCGTTGGTCAAATCCTTTATATAATTTCACCTTCAGAATTTTAAAAATATGAATTATAGAAGAAGCAGCGAACTCTTTGTCGCGGCCCAAAAAGTAATCCCCGGTGGAGTTAACTCCCCTGTACGTGCTTTTAAAGCAGTAGGGGGAAATCCTATTTTCGTAAAAAAAGCAGAAGGAGCTTATCTCTTTGATGAAGACGGAAATAAACTTATTGATTATATTAATTCCTGGGGGCCACTAATTCTTGGTCACGCTTTTCAACCGGTGGTAGATGCTGTGACTGAAAAAGCTCAAAATGGAACTTCCTTTGGGACCCCTACTGAACTTGAAACCAAAATTGCAGAACTTGCTGTAAAAATGGTTCCCAATATTGATAAGATCAGGTTTGTGAATTCCGGCACCGAAGCAACTATGAGTGCTGTACGATTAGCCCGAGGTTATACCGGAAAGGAAAAGATTATCAAATTTGCCGGTTGTTATCATGGTCACAGTGACTCTTTTCTTATTCAGGCTGGCAGTGGTGCAGTAACTTTTGGAACCCCTAATAGTCCTGGGGTGACCCAGGGTACCGCCAAGGATACCTTACTAGCCAGATATAATGATCTGGAAAATGTCAAGGAGGTGATCGAAGCCAATAAGGATGAAATTGCTTGCCTTATCATTGAACCGGTTCCCGGTAACATGGGATGTATACCTCCAAAAAAAGGATTTTTGGAAGGATTAAGAAATTTATGTAATGCCAACGATATTTTACTGATCTTCGATGAAGTGATGAGTGGATTTCGGTTAGCAGCTGGTGGAGTGCAAGAACGACTTGGTGTGAATGCGGATATCCTTTGTTTTGGAAAAGTGATTGGTGGAGGACTGCCCGTAGGTGCTTTTGCTGCCCGGGATGAAATTATGAATTATCTGGCTCCCATAGGTCCTGTGTACCAGGCGGGAACTTTAAGTGGTAACCCTCTTGCTATGGCTGCAGGTCTTGCCATGCTTACCGAACTCGATCAAAAACCTGAAATTTTTCAAAGTATAGATAAGAAAACTGAATACCTGCATGAAGGAATGGAAAAAGTACTTCAGGCCAACCGGGTTGCTCATACTATTAACCGTGTAGGATCTATGATCTCAGTTCATTTTGGAGATGAACCTGTCTATGATTTTGAGTCAGCATCGAGGGCAGCATCAAACGGAGTCTTTAATAAATTTTTTCACGGCCTTCTTGAAAATGGAATATATATTGCCCCCAGTGCTTTTGAAACCTGGTTTATATGTGATGCTTTGACTTATGAAGATCTTGATAAGACCATAGAGGCAGTGGATAAGGTTTCCAAAAATTTAAAATAGGAAACAGAGATAGTTTTAAGGAATTTAAAACGCCCCTAGAAAGAAAGTTATTTTTGGGGGCATATTTTTGTTAAAACTTTTAATCGCTATTCATTTGTAATAATTCTTCTACATAATCCCTGGAGTTGGAGAGTCTGGGTATTTTATGCTGACCGCCAAGTTTGTCATTTTTCTTGAGCCAGTCATAAAAAAGTTTTTTACGAGCTTTGTGAATTCTTGGCATATTAAGAGTCATATTATTGTAACGCTTTGCTTCATAATCACTGTTAACGGTTTGCAGGGCCATATCGAGTTCTCGTTTAAATTGTTCAAAATCCCTAGGTTGGTTTTTGAATTCAATGATCCATTCATGAGCACCTTTTTCCCTGCCTTCCATAAAGATAGGAGCTACAGTGTAATCGACAATCTCACAATTGGTAACCAAAGACACTTTTTTTAAAGCTTCTTCGGCATTTTCGATGATCAGTTCTTCGCCGAAGACATTTATATGATGTTTGGTCCTGCCCGAAACTTTAATTCGATAAGGTCTTAACGAAGTAAAACGTACGGTATCTCCAATTTTATAACGCCATAGCCCGGCATTGGTAGTAATTAATACGGCATAGTTCTTTCCGGTTTCTACATCAGAAAGAGGGATTATTTTTTCGCTTTCGCTTCCATAGGTGTCCATGCTAATAAATTCAAAGAAAATACCGTAATCCAGCATTAGCAACAGTTCTTTGGAATCGTTGCGGTCCTGACAGGCGAAAAATCCTTCAGAAGCATTATAGATTTCATAGTACCTGAAATCCTCTCGGGGAAGAATCTTATTGTATTGAGGCCCGTAGGGTTCAAAACTAACGCCTCCATGGAAGTATACTTCCAGACTAGGCCATACTTCAAATAGGTTTTCTTTACCAGTAGCCTCCATAACATTATTGAGTAGAACAAGCATCCAGCTAGGTACTCCTGCAAGGCTGGTAACCCTTTCTTTTTTGGTTTCGTTTACTATGGCAGGCATCTTGACCTCCCAGTCATGTAGCAGAGATACATCGTTACTCGGGGTGCTACTGTATTCTGCCCAAAAGGGCATATTATCTATCAAGATAGCCGAAAGATCGCCATAAGAGGTACCGTTACTACGATAGATTTCCTTACTACCTCCAAGCCTTAGGCTTTTCCCGGTAAATAACTGGGATTCAGGATTATTGTTGAGGTATATGCAAAGCAGGTCCTTACCAGCATTATAATGGCAGAGTTCCAGGGAATCTTCACTTACTGGGATGAACTTGCTCTTGGCATTGGTTGTACCGCTGGATTTTGCAAACCATTTGATTGGGGTGGGCCAGAAGATATTATTTTCTCCCTTCCGGCTGCGCTCTATACAATCCTGATAATCTTCATACTGCTGAATAGGTACTCGGTTGGCAAATTCGGCATAGGTTTTTATACTATTGAAATCGTACTTTTTGCCAATCTCGGTGTTCTTAGCTTTTGAAATCAGGTTCCTAAGGAGTTCCTGCTGAACCTCGTTGGGGTATTTTATGAATAACTCCATTTGGTGTATTCGCTTCTTTAGAAACCAGGATGCAACGGAGTTTACTAATGGGATTGGCATTATTTCTTTATATCTTTATACGCTGAACAATGCATCAGCGGGAGTTGGCCGGTTAAAATTAGTTTAAACTTGGAAGCCTGCAAATCAACTTCGGTTAAAAATACAGAAAAATATATGAGATACGAAGGTGTGCTTACGAAAATGAGAACTGAGATTACAGATAAGGTGCAGTATTACCTCATTTTTGAAGACGATTTTATAAATATGAATCAGCTCCTTGGCAAATCTTTAGCCATTAATTTTCTTAGATACAAATGTCTTCATTGTGGGCTTGAAAAAAAGATCTTTCGACAGGGCTATTGTTATGATTGTTTTAAATCAATTCCCCAGGCAGGCGATTGGGTAATCAGCCCTGAACTTTCCAGGGCCCACCTCGATGAGGAGGATCGTGATCTGGATTTTGAGAAGGGCGTGCAATTGCAACCTCACGTAGTTTACCTGGCAAATTCAAGTGATGTGAAAGTAGGTGTGACCCGTAAGTCTCAAATTCCTACGCGATGGATCGACCAGGGCGCACATGAGGCCATTGAAATCGTTGAAGTTCCCAACAGGTATCTGGCCGGAATCACTGAGGTGGCGCTTAAAAGTCATGTTTCCGATAAAACCAACTGGCGAAAGATGCTAACTAATGACATTCTTGATCTTGATCTGGCAGAAATTCGTGAAAACCTGAAACAATATATCCCGGAAGAAGCAAAGGATTATTATCTGTCCAATAATAAGGAAACCGAAATAGAATTTCCAGTGTTGGAATTTCCTAAGAAAATTAAAACGCTGAACCTTGGTAAGATCCCGTTTTATGAAGGGGTGCTCAAAGGTATCAAAGGCCAGTATCTTCTTTTTGAGGATGGCACCGTTTTTAATATTCGAAGCCATGAAAGTTTTGTCATAGAGTTACAAGTAAAATAACTCAAAGAGTCCTGGCGTTGAACCAATAGGGTAGCTATAGAGGCTGCCCTGATTGATACCTTTTCTCTTATGTGTTTTCGGTTACTGCTGATCCTCTGTGGTATCCTTTTTCTTTTCGCTTTTCTTTAGAATCCCTCCAAGAATATTTCTTGCAGCTTCCTTCATTTTCTCCTCCTGCCTTACCGTGGTGTCCCTGGTTCTGGGGGGCTGAGTGGGAGTTGCTGTAGTATCTCCGGTAGCCGTGGTATCGGATGGTGGTTCCTCTCCGGTTTTACCACTAATTATGTCCCGTATTGCCTGTTCTCCACGCTCTCTGAGATTTTCCTTTTGCTTTTCAATTATGCGTTGGGTCAACTGACTAACGGCCTGTTCCATATTGATGTTGATCTGCGGATCCTGGAAAGTCCCCTGGAGTCCGATTGGCAGCGCTACCACCATATCGCGAAGTTCTTCTCCGCTTAAACTGCTGAGACTTTGGCTTATCTGTTTTCCAAGCAGGCGGGCGGGTATATCAAGATTGAGATTATAATTCATACGCATATCAAAACCGTGACTTCCATCAACCCGAACATTTATCCCTTTGATATCAAAATCGAACGGTTGTATTTCTACCATACCTTCCTTGAAGGTGAGGTATGTTTTCAGTTTACTCAGGTCGATATTGTCAAGGTCGATGAATTCCAGTTGTTGGTCTAGACTGGAGAGCAGCGGTAATTTTTCAGGATTAATGTCTGCGGTTAAAATCTCTGCTAGGGCATTCCCAGCAATAGTTTGTAACTGGGGGGTGAGATCATCATAAAGGTTTCCACTGAGTTTCAAGTTTGTCTGCAATTTACCTTCTAAGGCCTTGGCTACCGGAGCCAGGGCTTGTAACATTTCCAAACTGGAAAAAGATTGAGCAATATTCAGGGCATTCAAATCAAGTTCCATCTCGAAGGTTGGAGTAGTCTCACGGGTAGACACATTTCCGTTGAGGTTAATGGTTCCATCAAAGATTTCTGTGGATATATTCTTTAAAGTGGCTGTTTCATTCCTTAAGACAATATTTCCTTTAGCATTTTTCAGCTCAAGATCATCATAAATAAGAGTAGCAACATTAAAGTCAAGTTCTGTATCCAAAAAGGATGGGATCTTTACGGCTTCTCTGCCTGTCTTGATCCTCTGTGTTTTTTTGCCTGTGGTTCCCGGCTCTTCGGTTTGCACCTCTTCTGTTTCTGCCACTACGAAATCGTTGATCGCAAAAGTGTTGGAATTTACCCTGAAATTACCTTTAAGATTCTGATCGGTAAAGAGAAAGCCCATAAGATTCTTTATTTCTCCTGAGGCCGTGAGATCTGTTCGCCCTGTTGTAAGCTTAAGTTCAGGTACATTTACATTCCCCTGGTTGAAGTTCATACTGGCATTGGCGATCTTTAGCTCGTTAGGGATTTCAGGGGATTTATAACTAAAATCTTTAATACTAGCCGTACCCTGACTGCGTACATTCTGATATTGTTCCTTTTCAATGGAGCTCATATCGAACTGAGTACTCAAGTCTGCCGTGAGAATCCCGTTGAGATCCTGATCCAGATCAAGCGGATATGCCTGTTCCACACTAGCTAAGTTAATCGTTCCTTCTAAGGTCATATCTATCTGCATATTACCCATTAGGTTTTGGATGCTTCCATTGGTTTGGAACCTGTCTTGATCTATTCTAAAGGTTACATCATCGAAGGTGAGATAAGTATCATCAATCAGGCCCGTTTCATTGATTACCTTCAGATCTATGTTAATATCGTCCACGCTTTTTGGTAGATCAGGATATTTAAAGCGTGCATTACTGGATTGAGCCCGTATGTCTATTTTAGGAATATAAGTATCATTCGTGATTCCATGGATCCTACCGTTGACTATAAAATCTCCTGAGGTCTCGACTTCTTCGATATTCTTTGCATAGGTTTCAGGAATGACAGCCAGAAAGTTTTTAAAATCTGAAGATGGTGTTTGGAAACTGATATCCATTTCATTGTTGTCTTGGTTTACCTGGACCCAGCCTTCGAAGCTTAGGGGCAACTGATTCACGGTGGCTTCATTTTCCAGAAAAGTATATCGCATATTCTCCAGGTCCATCTGAATCACAGCATCCAGAGCTACCCTGTTTCGGTATAAATAATTTACTCCGTCATAATCAAGGGAAACCATGGCAACAGATTTGGTCTCCAACTCGCTTTCGGTAAGCGAAAAATCTCCGGTACCTTCATGGTTTAAGTCTTCGATGTCCAGGAGGAGATCCTGACCCTCATCCCAGAATTTGATATGACTGTCATTGATTTCGTAATGTTGTAGTTCAAAACTGAAACCAGCGGTGGAGTCTGAAGTACTGGCACTATCTTTTATAGCTATATCATAATTGTTATTGCCTAGAGAATCTGTCAGGATATTAATATAGGCGCTATTGAGTTTAAGCTGATCCAGTCTCTTAGCTTCTTGGTTGCTCTTGAACAATTCTTTAATGGACATTTCAAGTAGCAATTCCTCTCCTAAAGCAAGGGTGTCGCCTTCAAAAGGTGCCTTATTGATTACTTTGAAATCTTCGACCACTACCGTTGCCTGAGGGAAATTCCGCAAAAGGCTTAGGTTAATATCGGCAAACTCAACCTTAGCATTAACATTCTGGTTTATAGTTTTTCTTACATAATCTTTAATCTGGGCCTCAAATATTAGAGGTGCTCCAACAAGGATAATTAGAAGAACCAAAAGGATAATTCCGAATATTTTGAATACTTTTCTCATGGTTAAATATTTTTCTGAACTAAAACTCTAATTTCTTAAATTCCTCTCCCCACTTCATCTTGAATCGTTTTCTAAGTAAATATACTGAAGCATAGAGTAATGGAGTGTCTAGCAGGGCTATAATTACCTTAAATAGAAATCCGCTAAGGAGTAGGGTGTCAAATAGTTCCCATTCGATCTTTCCAAAGCTGCAAAGCAAAAATAGGACCGAAAACGTATCTACAAATTGAGATAGGAAGGTCGAAAAATTATTGCGGAGCCATAAATGTTTTCCCTTGGTCAGACGCTTCCAGAAATGGAAGAGTTGAATGTCGATATACTGGGCCAGCAAATAGGCAACCATGGAGGCCAGAACCGCAATAGCAGTAGCACCAAAAACCTTGGTGAAAAGAGCGTCATCAATAGGCGACCATTCTGTTGCCGGAACTAAATTAGCCAGATAGACTATCAATAATGAAAAGAACGAGGCGAAAATACCTGTAGTGACTACCCGGTTGGCCCTTGTCTTTCCGTAAACCTCACTGATAATGTCAGTGATTAAGAAAGTAATGGGATAAGGAAGAATTCCTACAGATATCTCAAAAGAGTACAACCCGAAAAAGTTCCAAGAAAAAAATTTCTGGAAGATCAAGTTGGAAACTACCAGGGATGCGATAAACAACCCCCCTAAAATCAAATAAATATGCTGTGCCGCAATCCTGTCTTTCGGGTATAACTCCGCCAAATTTTTTTGTTAAGTCTTCAAACAAATTTAAGGGTATGTGGTTTTGTTTTGCTTAATTTGCTGTGAAATTTGCACCTAAACCCTTATTAAATTTTTCTTAATTCAGTTTGATACCCCCTAAGTTAGTATATATAGCACTTGGAAGCAATCTAGGCGATCGTTTTGCCCTGCTTCAAATGGCAGTTAATAGAATCTATGAGGAGGTTGGTGAAATTATTCAAGTTTCAAAAGTGTACCAGACCCCTTCCTGGGGTTTTGAAGGGGATGCCTTTTTAAATGCTTGTATAGTTGTTTCTAGCCGTTTTTCCGCTAGAATGATCCTGAAAAAACTACTAAAGATTGAATCTGAAGCTGGTCGTTTGCGAAACGATTCCAAAAATTTTCAAAGTCGTAGCTTAGACTTGGATATCCTCATGATGGAAAAGGAAGTCATTACTTCTAAAGAGCTTATTCTTCCACATCCTCATATGCAAGATCGTCGTTTCGTTTTACAACCTTTGTCCGATATTGCTTCCAAAGTGGTACATCCGGTATTGGGAATTTCTATTGAAAAGATGCTGATTCAGCTCAAGGATAATGACCGTGTTTATCCAGTGCCAGAGCAAATTGAAATTCCAAATAGAAAATTTGACTTAAGCAATTGTAATTATATTGCTGTGGAAGGAAATATCGGAGCAGGAAAGACCAGTTTTTCAACAATGGTTTCCCAGGATTTCAATGCCAAACTCATTCTTGAACGATTTAGGGATAATCCTTTTCTTCCAAAATTTTATGAGAATAAAGAGCGGTATGCTTTTCCCCTGGAAATGTCCTTTTTAGCTGACCGCTACCAGCAATTAGCAGATGATCTCGCGCAATATGATCTTTTTAAGGATTTTGTGATCTCCGATTATGATGTTTTCAAATCCCTGATTTTTGCCAAGATTACTTTGCCAGAAGATGAATATTCACTCTACCATAAGTTGTTCCACCTTATGTATAAAGAACTTGTTAAACCAGACCTTTATATCTATCTCTACCAGAATACTGATCGACTTTTGGAGAACATCAAAACCCGTGGCAGGGATTATGAGCAGAATATTCAAGCCGATTATTTGGTTGAGATCAATAAATCCTACCTGAGTTTTATAAAATCTCAAACCAAGCTTAAAGTGCAGATCATTGATATTTCGGAGAAGGATTTCGTAAATAACAGGAAAGATTATCTCGACCTTCTAAGTAAAATTCAAGCTTAGGGAAAATCTTTCTTATTTCATGACTTTTAGTTTTGAGAATAAGTCCCAAAGAACCACTCCCACACTCACGGCTATATTTAGAGAATGCTTACTACCTAGTTGCGGAATTTCTATTATTCCATCGCTGGCCGAAACCACTTTCTGCTGTACGCCTTTTACTTCATTGCCGAATACTACTGCCAATTCTTTATCTATTTCAGGTCTAAAGTTGTGAAGCATTTCTGCGCCTTCAGCCTGTTCTATGGCAAATACTTTTACATTGTTCTGCTGAAGTTTGGTCACAATTTCAAGGACATCCTCAGCATATTCCCAACTTACGGTCTCTGTCGCGCCTAGGGCAGTTTTTTGTATATCCTTATGTGGAGGTTGAGCAGTAATACCACAGAGGTAGATCTTTTCGATTAAAAAAGCATCGGAAGTTCTGAAAACCGACCCGATATTATTTAAACTCCTGATGTTATCCAGAATAACAATTATTGGCGTTTTGGAAGCTTTCTTGAATTCCGCTACAGATTTTCGTTCAAGTTCACTGTTCTTTAATTTTCGGTTTTGCATGGCAGTAAAATTAAGGAATTAACTGGCAATATGGAAAAACCATTCGAAGATGACGAAGAACTTTTTAGCTCATTTTTCAGAAAAGTTCTATTTTAGAAAACTGGACCAATTTTTATTATATTAAATGAGTAAACAAAGAGATCATAAGGTGTTATCCTTGCTGGGAGGTATTGCTATTTTATTTGCAACCTTTATTTTAATCAACTGGGACGAGGTGAAAGATGGTTATGAAGCAGGAATGAAAGCTGCTTGCGAGGATCGCTGCGATTAAACCACTTCCCCTTCCCTTTACTGTTGGTATGAACTTCAATGTTTTACAAATAACCTTCATTAAATTTATATAATTTCCTCAGGTTTGGCATCCCTTATATTATTCAGGTTGATTTCAAACTCGTTATGTCTATACGAATTCATGTGACCATTGGAGAGGTGTCAATAAGTTGAGAGAAAAGTCCTCACTTAAATTTTTGATAAAAAACAGGAATAAGTACTTTAGCAGCTACCTAAAACTCAACGTAGTGTCAGCAAATAAATCCTCTAAAGTCACCCCTTTAATGAAGCAGTACAACGCTATTAAAGTGAAGTATCCAGATGCTTTATTGCTTTTCAGGGTCGGAGATTTCTATGAAACCTTTGGGGAGGACGCGGTAAAAACGGCACGCATTCTCAATATCGTTTGCACCAATCGGAATAATGGTAGTGAACGAACTGAGTTGGCTGGATTTCCACATCATTCATTAAATACCTATCTCCCCAAATTAGTGAAAGCTGGGGAGCGTGTGGCTATCTGTGATCAATTGGAAGACCCGAAGATGACCAAAAAAATTGTCAAACGTGGAGTTACCGAGCTTGTAACACCTGGTGTAGCAATGAACGATGAGGTATTACAAAGTAAATCGAATAACTTTCTCTGTGCGGTTCACTTCGGGAAAAAGATCCTGGGTATTTCCTTTTTAGATGTTTCCACGGGTGAATTTCTCACGACTCAAGGTAATACTGAATATATTGATAAATTACTTCAGAATTTCATGCCGAGTGAGGTTCTTATTCAGAAGAAATTTAAGAAGAATTTTACTGTTTCTTTTGGTGAAGGTTTTCACTGTTTTTATCTAGATGACTGGGTTTTTAAACCCGACTTCGCTCATGAACATTTAAACCAGCATTTTCAAACTCAATCACTTAAGGGCTTTGGCGTAGCCCATTTGGAAGAAGGAGTTGTCGCTGCAGGGGCAGTCTTGCATTACCTGGCCCAAACTCGTCATGATAAGCTTGAACATATTAACTCTATCAATCGTATTGCTGAAGAGGAATATGTCTGGATGGACCGATTTACCATACGAAACCTTGAATTATATCATTCCACTTCTGTCAATGCGGTGACTCTCTTGGATGTAATTGATAAGACTATTTCTCCTATGGGAGGAAGGTTACTGAAGCGGTGGCTTGCCCTACCTTTAAAAAATAGGGAAAAGATAAGGCAACGACATCAGGTTGTGGGATTTCTTTTGGAAAACCCGGAGGTTTTGAAAAAAATCCAGCAGCATATAAAACAGATAAGTGATCTTGAGAGGCTTATCTCCAAGGTTGCTACTACAAGAATCTCACCACGGGAAATGAATCAACTCAAAAGCTCTCTGGATGCTGTAGCTCCTATTAAAGCTCTGGCTTTGAAATCGGAAAATGAGGCAATTCAAATTCTTGGAGAGCAGCTTAATGATTGTGATCGGCTGCGGGAAAAAATAGGTCAGTGCCTGAATGAAGAGGCTCCCGTTAATATATTGAAAGGGAACTGTATAAAGGAAGGTTTTTCCGAAGAACTCGATGGGTTGCGTAGGATTGCCTTTTCAGGTAAAGATTATTTGGATAATATGTTAGAGCGGGAGAGTCGCTCTACGGGGATTTCATCTTTGAAAATTGGTAACAACAATGTGTATGGCTATTATATCGAGGTGCGGAACACGCATAAAGATAAGGTGCCAGATGAATGGGTTAGAAAGCAAACCCTTGTCAATGCTGAGCGTTATATAACTGAAGAGCTCAAAGAATATGAAACTAAGATTTTGGGCGCTGAAGAAAAAATATTACAGCTGGAACAGCAACTATTCGCACAATTGGTGCAGGGGATGAGTGAATATATCCAACCTGTGCAACAGAATGCTCAGCTTATTGCCCGGTTGGATTGTCTTGCATCTTTTGCTCTGCAGGCCAAGACAGAGAATTACTGCAAACCAGAAATTTTGGATGGTTTTGAGTTAGCGATTGGGCAGGGCAGGCATCCGGTGATCGAGAAGCAACTTCCCATTGGGGAGAATTATATCACCAATGATCTTCACCTGGATAGGGAAAACCAGCAGGTGATTATGATCACCGGACCTAATATGAGTGGTAAGAGCGCTATATTAAGACAAACCGCCCTTATCGTACTCATGGCACAGATGGGTAGTTTTGTGCCTGCTGAATCTGCTGAGATTGGAGTCGTAGATAAGATCTTTACCAGGGTGGGAGCCAGTGATAATATCTCGATGGGGGAATCTACTTTTATGGTGGAAATGAATGAAACTGCCAGTATATTGAATAATATTTCAGATCGCAGTCTGGTGTTACTTGATGAGATAGGAAGAGGTACCAGTACTTATGATGGAATTTCTATTGCCTGGGCCATAAGTGAATACCTACACGAACATCCTGCCAGGCCAAAAACGCTTTTTGCCACCCATTACCATGAGTTAAACGAGATGTGCGAATCTTTTGAGCGGATCAAAAATTTCAATGTTTCGGTAAAAGAATTGAAGGATAATGTGCTTTTTCTTCGGAAGTTGGTTCCAGGAGGAAGTGAACACAGCTTCGGGATACATGTGGCCAGGATGGCTGGGATGCCCCAGCAGGTACTTCACCGAGCTAACAAGATATTAAAAAAGCTCGAGGAATCTCATTCTATGGAAGACTCGGGAGCAATCCTGAAAAATTCAGCTGAAGACGAACTGCAATTGAGCTTCTTTAATCTTGACGATCCCTTGCTTGAAGAATTAAAGGAAGAGTTACTTCAGATTGATATTGATACCCTGACACCAGTAGAGGCTCTAATGAAGCTAAATGAAATCAAGAGAATGCTGGGAGCAAAGATGCGAAAGGTGTAAAATTAGAGCCATAAGGATTGAAGTTTAAGCGCTTAGTTTTTGATGAAGTAAAAACCCTTTCTTTTTTTCTGAAAAGCCTTTGACATTATAAGATTTATATTAAATTTGCATCCGCAATAGCAGTTGCGGCCACGATTAAAAACGTGAATGTTCTTTCTAAACGCGAAAATAGCTCAGTTGGTAGAGCGCCACCTTGCCAAGGTGGAGGTCGCGGGTTCGAATCCCGTTTTTCGCTCTGAAATTAAAACCAAAGACCCCGGTTTTTCGGGGTTTTTAGTTTGATTTACGCTCGGATGGTGGAATTGGTAGACACGTTGGACTTAAAATCCAATGACCAGCAACGGTCGTGCGGGTTCAAGTCCCGCTCCGAGTACTTTAAAAACCCGTAATTGTATTGTTTTCTCAATATATGTTACGGGTTTTTTTATGCCTTGTTGACAAATATTTGACTAGGAAAATAGTTTAAGTGAAAAGGAAAATTAAAAAGCACGATTATGTCTTATACTAACAAATTCATATTCTATACATGCTGAGACTTTTTGATTTGAAAAAAATTAGATTTTCCAAACGCCATTACCAATAATCCAAGAATAGTTAAGATTCCTCCTAGAATAGCGATAGTTTCAGGAAATTTTCCGAAGTATAAATAAGCCCCAAATAAAACAAAAAGGCCTTTGGTGCTATTAATAATAGCTTTTTGGGATAATGGGATATACTGTAAGGCCAGATATCCCGCAATAACTGTTAAAAATGGTCCTAGAGAAGCACCAATGAAAATATTCACCAAGGGTTTAACACCTATTATTAAGGCTTCCTCATTATATACCAACCCAATGATTGAAAATACCAGTAAGAATAAACTCCGGTTGGTGGTCAGTATTATTGGATTGATTTTCTGAATATTCTTTTTAATAATTACGGCGCTAAAAGCTGTAAATATACTAGCAAAAATCACATACTGGGTGCCATTTATAAACATGTCACTTAATCCGGAGTTACCTTTGTAACTTATTATAAATGCCCCAATTATAGCGAGTATCATACCTATTAACTCCTGGATGCTGAATCGTTCTTTTAAAACAAAAAAACTTAGAGAGATAACAAAGGCAGGAGCAACATTACCTATAAAGGAAGTGATTGCTGGATTGGCTATGGTATGTATCGCTTTAAAGAAAAAAAATGTTCCTAAAACTTCTATAAGACCCAGCCCTAAAAGAATACTCAGGTTTTTTCTGGCAAATGCCGTTAATGATCTAAAAGTTCTTTGGGTACAACCATAGAAGAATATCCAGGATAAACCGATTGCGAACCAGTATACTCCAAATTGCGCCAGGCTAACTTCCATTAGAGCAGCTTTACTGAATATATAAACATTAGATACCGCGATAACAGAAACAAAAGCAAGTAAAACACCTTTTATTTTATCAGATAATTTCACGGTATTAATTTACCATCTTTCCTATTGGCCAACTGCAACAATTGTTGCTAAGGGTTTGGTGACTCATTTGTTTTATAATCAATCTAATAGGAGCAAATGGTAACATGGTGTACCCGCCGGGTAAACTTCACTTTGAGCCAGATAGCCACCGGTTACGACAACAGGCTGAAAATTTAATTTTAAAACGACAGTTAATCACCAATGTGTCACATACTATTAAACTTATTTCATATTTCATTCACCCAATTAATCTTTTATGTGATACCTTCAAATTGTTGATTTACAATAAAATGAATGGTCATAACGAGTAACCCCGATGAAAAAAATGATATTAAATGTATCTTTTTCGGAGTTTAAGGGTCTACTTAAAGAACCATAAAAACATTAATATTATGAATAATTGTAAATGCACTAATTGTGATTGTAAAAAATGTAATTGTATAAACTGTCTGGATAGCAACTGTCCATGTACCACATGCGAGTGTGATAAATGTAGTTGTTGTTAAACCCTATAAAGGTTAGCCGGTAGGTTAACCTTTATTATATTTATATATGGAGACTAAAGAAATCTGGGATAATTTCGGAAACGAATTATATTTTTTCATTCTTAAAAGAGTGAAAGATAAAAACGCCACGAATGATATTTTTCAGAATACTTTCATGAAGATTCATGACAACCTTTCTAATCTTAGAAAAGGAGAGAAAATTAAAGGATGGATTTTTCAAATTGCAAGAAATGAAATAGCGAATCACTTCAATAAAGAATCCATTTATGTGGATAAAATTACTGTAAATAAAGAGGTTCCCTCTTCAAAATATAAGAATATATGCTGCTTTGATAAATTTATAAATGACTTGCCTGAAATTTACAGAGAAGTAATTGAACTGGTATATATTAAAGGCTGTAAGCAGAATGATGCGGCAAATCAATTAGAAATAAGCCTGGAGAATGTAAAGGCAAGGATTAGAAGAGCAAAAAATATCCTAAAGAAAAAATTCAATGAATGTTGTAAATATGAAATTGATGAAAATGGTAAATTAACTGGAGATTCTGATTGCTCGATATGTAATACAATTTAAAGAAGATTCTTCCACCCTGAATGATTTCAGATCGGACCAGGTAAAATTATTACTGGATTAGTTCTTTGTTTTATCTATGGAAAAAACTCATTGGCATTCACTTACTTTGAAGGAGTTGATAGAGGGAAAACTAGGTAATAAAATTTTAGAAATTTCGCAATTGAAATAGCTGGCTAGGGTAATGCTAAAATAGCCAGGATAAACCAGCTCCGGCACCAAAACGGTTATCGTAACTTGCGATGATCCTTATATTTTTTCCAGCCACATATTCCAAGCCTGCTTGCCAGGTTTCTTCGCTTTCAAAATTTGAATTATCAGGAAGCGTAGTATTCCATCCAAAATCCATTTGATATTCATATTCTCCAAAAATTCCTATTCTGGGAAAAACCATTAACCCTCCACTAAGTGCAATTTGGGGCCTGAGCTTATTGTCAATACGTAATTCAGAATCAATCAACATTGGTAAGAAGTATCGAATTCCTCCAATAGCTGTTGTTTCTAGCTCATCGAGCTTATCCTCCGTTTCGTTTTCAAGGTTTACTCCACCGAATAAACGGAAGTAATCATTTAAATAACGCTCATAGGTGAGGCTGGCTTCCAAGTTCTCATTCCATCCATATTCTCCTCTCAATATAAACTGGTTTCGAATATTGGAAGCTGTTGCAAATAGTTCTGTCATATGACTTCCCACCAAAACCTCACCCCAAGTAAATACTTCATTGGCTTCAGTGGTTAAGTTAGCTAAAGGAAAATTATTTAAGCGTTCATCACGCGGGGTATCATAGCTAAAAACCCTTGCCATACCGCTATTCATATGATAAAGAACATGACAATGGAAGAACCAGTCCCCATATTCATTAGCATCAAATTCTATAACCGTTTTCTGCATGGGTGCAACATTGACTGTGTGTTTTAAAGGGGAGTATTCCCCATGCTTATTTATTACCCTAAAAAAGTGACCATGCAGGTGCATAGGATGGTGCATCATAGTTAAGTTGTTAAGGGTTATCCTTACCTTTTGTCCCTGTTCAATTTTTATTTTGTCGGTTTCCGAAAGTGGAACCCCATTGATACTCCATACATACCGGTTCATATTTCCGGTTAAGTTGAACAACATTTCTTTAAGGGGCTTATCATCAGCGATCGTGGTTTTTTTTGACGATTTTAAATAATCATAATTAAACTGAGGATTACCTGCGGTCTTCATTTTGTCACCTATAACAACTTCAGCAGGCAAGGGTTTTTTATCCATCTCCATACCCTTCTCAGCTGATTTTTCATGAACCATTTTTCCGTCCATATCCTCATTGGCCTCCTCTCCCATATTGTCATTAGTATGTTTCATATCCATACTTTTACCGCTCATATCCATTTCCATTGAATATTTTTTCATGACCCTGATTGAATCCTCCTGCCCAGGTCTGAATTTAGAAGCGGGGGCACCCATTCTCATATCCATAGACATCATTTGCTTCATCGTTTCAATAAGGTCTGGCCTTGGAACTTCCGGAGCATCTATAACTGGACCTTTGCCGAGATAAGTGACTGATTCTCCTGATCCATCCTGAGAAGTAGCCCTGATACCTAATTTTCCATCTTCGGGTATTGTCACAATGAAATCATAGGTTTCAGCCACTGCAATTAAGGTTTTATTTTTTTTTATAGGTACTATATCTAGTCCATCTGCGGAAATAAGAGTAGGCGTTTGGCCTCCGAAAGTCAACCAAAAGTAAGTTGCTGCAGAGGCGTTCACAAATCTTACCCTAACCTTTTCTCCTGCTTTGAATTGGGGATATTCTTGTTTAGGTTTACCATTAACCAGGAATAGATCATGATAATTATCTGATATTGCGATATCTGGCATTCGTTGCCAGCTCATTTTTAATTTTGCTCCCAGTGCTTTCTTTTTTAATACTTTATTTAAACTTTGTATTTGCCCTTTTTTAATAAGGTACCATTCATTTCCTCTTTTCAGGTTTTTTAGTTGTTGATGAGGTTTTTCATCCATCCAGTCTGATAGGGTCAGAACCAGGTCATGATCATATTCAAATTCAGGTTTTTTTGGGTTTATCTGTATCGCACCGTATACACCTCTTTGTTCCTGTAGTCTAGTATGAGAGTGATACCAATAGGTCCCGGATTGTTTTAGCGCAAATTCGTAAGTAAAAGTTTCTCCTGGACGAATGGGAGGAGTGGTCAGGTAAGGTACCCCGTCATGAAAATTTGGAAGTAAAAGTCCATGCCAATGAATTGAGGTTTCCTCATCCATTTTATTAGTCACATTTATTTTAGCGTACTGACCTTCCGTGAATTCCAATACTGGACCAGGAATCCCCCCGTTAATAGTCATTGCTTTCACGGTGTCACCAGTCAGGTTTACCTTTTGCTCATCTATAGTAATGTTGTATTCATGTACAGGCCAGTTATCTACATTGCCTTCAACTGAAGCATTGCGTTCCTGCTGAGCAGAAATAAAAGCGACTTTACAAAAAAAGATTAAACTCCAAAGGCCCAAACTTCTCATAGCATTTTAAATTTTTAATTTTATAATAATTTCTTCCTCTCAACTTGGTTTAATTTATTTCAGGGAAAAAGAAGTTTTTTAAGAGGAGTGTCCAACCATTTCTAAATGATGATCTATTGTTTTTCTTAATTCCTGAGTCGATAAATTATTTTCTTATTGGAGCGGTCTCTCTTTCTTGAGCTTCAATAATTTCTATAGCAAGTTATTTTGTTTTGGGTTCTCCTACATCTGCCCTGAAATTGTCAATATTCCTAATAAACTAAGCAGCGCTGGTTTTCCCATTCATCAGCATATAAGAACATGCTGCCATAGATTATTTTGTTTTGGGTTGTTATTTTTTCTATTTCTTCTTCGTAATATCATTTTTTTATTGTTCTTGATATCCAGCATACCACCTTACAGACCATTGATTTTTTTGAGGCAATTGAAGTATAGTTAAATTCAAAGAGAATATCGATCATAACATTAGGGTCGGCAATCACTGGAATTTTTTCTTTGGTATCTATCGGATCACTCTGCTCTTGTTTAATTAATAAAAACAAAATAATAGCAGGAGAGACATTTAAAATTATATTTTATTAAATGAATTTTTTTTAATGTTTTCATAAAACCTTTTGTAGATTGTTTGGAGCGATAGCATTGAAGTGGTGAAACCGAATAAAATTGGAAAAATAAGACCGAAGTGCAAAAGGTGATAAGCTATCAGGATTTTTATAATTTAGAGAAAAATTAATAGATGTCTGGAATTTTATTAATTATTGGGATCACATTATTGCTAGTAGCAATTCATGATTTTTTTTATACTACACTTTCAGGGAGTGGTAACGCCTTTATTTCTAAGAATGTTTCAGTCCTTGCGGATAACCTGATCCAATTAGTTGTAAAGGTCCTTGGGAGAAAGGCTTACAATTACAACGGGTTATTCGTAAACCTGATGATTCTGTTTTTCTGGCTTCTTTTAATTTGGGGCGGACTTTTCCTGTTATATACCTCCAATCCCGAAGCCATTACAAATAGCAGTGGCAGGATCGCTAATCACTGGGAACGGCTTTACTTTGCTAGCTATACCCTTTCCACCTTAGGAATGGGAAATTTCAAACCGACCACTCCTGTATTTGAATTAATAACAGCTACCTTCTCTTTTTTTGGGTTTATTTTCTTTACAAGCGCAATGACCTACTTTCTTTCGGTTTCTTCAGCCCTTGTCAATAAGAGAACCTTCTCTAAGAGTATATATAATTTAGGGCAGAGTCCCCGGGAATTGGCCAAGGGTATTTTGGATCTTGATCCCTCCTTTGCCTACCAACAAATCTTAGAGTTACAGAAAATGATAGATGCACATTCTGTAAATCATCACGCATATCCTGTTATTCATTACTATAGACAATATAAAAAAAAGGATAGTTTCAGTCTGAATATAGCACGATTAGATGAAGCAGTAACCTTCCTAATTCATTCTAAAGAAGCAGGGGAATTTCATAGGGAATTAAATTTGCTGCGCTCTTCTTTATCTGGATTTCTGGAAGATATTAAAAACAATTACGCTTCAAGGGTGTCAGAGAAAGGAAGAATAGATTCATTCGATTTTCCACCCTTGAGATCAGAAATAAACACAAAGGAGCTACATAAGCGGAGACGTATTTTGGAGGCATTATTAAAAAGCGAGAATAATACGTGGAATGATGTTTTTTCAAAAACCTAAGGATTTGTATAATATCAATGTGGATACCAATCAAGGATTATTTTGGAAAACAGATCCTAATTTTTAGGATGCCGTAAACAATAGGTCCCGAAAGAATCAGAATAAGACATTAAGAGTGAACCTGGCCTATTCATAAAAATAGCCTCTCTAGTTTTATTTGCAAATATCTTTTGTCTGGAAATGTGATTAAGGAGCTAGGAGTGGTAATAGAGTTGATAGCCAGTAAGATTACTATTAATTTAAATTTTCGGAAATTACACGGAAATAAATTCGGTCTGGTTATCAAAGGCAATTAGGTCAGAGGGCGTTATTCTACTTGGAGTCCCATATTGAATAAATAAATTAACTTTACTTGAATAAAACCTCCATGTATGCTCCAAAAAAGAACACTAAAGAAGCTAATCTTAATGTCATTTCTTTTTCTTTCTATCTCTTGTGATGAGGATAATATAGAACAAATAACCCATCTGGAAGGAAATCTGGTAATTGAATCCATGGAAGATATGGAAGATTCTGATATTGGGGTTTATAAATCTATAAACGGGAATTTGATAATTCGGGATACCTATGAAGTTTTGGATTTGAGTAAGCTGAAGAATTTAGAGAAGGTAAGTGGAGTGATTATCATGAATAACAGTAATCTTAAGTCCTTAAGTGGGTTAGAGAAAATAGAGAGTTTAGATTTTCTGGAAATTAAAAATAATCCCCAGCTCATGACATTAAATGGTATTGAGTATTTGATAAATATTTCAAATATTCTAAGAATTGAGAATAATGATAAACTCGAGACTTTAACTGCTTTACAGGGATTGGAAAGAATAGGGGAACAATTTTTTTTAAGTGATAATATTCTCTTGAGCGATTTAAACGGGTTGGAGAATTTAAAAGAGGTGCACCAACTCTTACTCCTTAATAATATTAATTTAATTAATATAAATGGGCTTGAAGGGATTTCTAATTCATCTGATATGAGAATTTATTCCAATGATTCTTTAAAAGATTTTTGCGGTTTGGCAACCTTTGTGAGCGAAAACAAAGACTCGATCTCCTTTATTACCCGGTCCAATGGCTATAATCCCAGTATTGAGGATATGGTAAATAATAATTGTTCAAATTAAGATCCTTTGATAGTAGAATTTTAAAGTTACTTTTTGTTGGTAAATTTATTAAGGCATGAAATAATACCATTCCGGCAGCGCGATCCTTTTAATCGTGTAAAATAAAGATAGGTAATCTGTTAGGGGCGGTTATATAAAAACCATGCTTAGAATGCATGATATGCCTGCAAATTTTAATATTTTTTGCCAGCAGGCAGATAACATCAAATTTTTTCTGAAGTTCATTCCAGGTATTCTGGTCATAACTCTCTACATCGTTTAGCTTAAAAAAGTCTACCTGCATTTGTTCTAGACTTTCGAAAGTGGAAGTTTTCTGGGTTCTCTGCTCAGGGTCGATAGTATCCCCTAATTCCCATACATTGAGTCGGGTATTATCCAAAAAAACACTGTTTTTCAAAAATTTCAGGTTTCTTGCAGACAGGGTAACCGAATAATCAATTGGCATAAGGATATCTTTGATCTCCCTGAACTGAACATTTTCTGGAACAGCTAATAGATTACACTTGATTTTGGAAATGATCTCGAAAGTGTGGTCGCCAAGAATCGTAGAATATCGCATGTTTTTTCCGACAGCTCCCATTACCAGAAGATCAATATTGTTTTTATTTAAGAAGTTCCGTGTGGTATTTACCAGATTATCTTCTTCATAATGTCCGAATACCCGATGGGGTCTTTCAACGGAACGTTCTCTAAGCTTATCAACTCTTTCCTGTAATTTTGCTTTAGTTGCTGCTCTCTTTATCTCCCGTTCTGTTTCAGATGCATTAGGATCTGGTACGTAGATGTTCAATAGTGTAAAATTGACTTTTTCTTCTCTTAAAAGGTCCATAGCATAATGGGTGGCATTAATCGCAACCTCGGAAAAGTCTGAAAGTAATAAAACGTTCATCTTAATGGTTTGAAAACAAACATACTATAATCATTGGTACAAGAATATGATTATGATCAGGTCGAGATTTACTAATTGTTTTACGAAACCTCCGCAGTAAAGAGAATGCTTTAGAATGAGTCAATTAAATATGCCGGTATACTGGCGGCTTTTTTGGAAATTATAGACCTGGTCGTCTGGGCAGTAGATTTTTTAAAAAAACTTTTAAAAGAAAAAACAAAAAATCTACCCCGGAAGGATAGCTGCATCCGGGTATAGATTAAGGGTGAGTCCTACCTGTAACTTACCAGGTTTAAATTTAAATGATGCTATCGCACATTTAAAAATACGGTCACAAAGATGATCACAAAAACCACAATGCCTATGGCAGTAAGTTCTTTGTAATGTCTTTTGATCCAGTTAAGTGGTGTAAAGTTCTGATCCATATCGTCTGTTATATTTACAGCAGATCGGTTCATGAATTTTGGGGAGTGAATAAATTAATAGAATTACCTTTGAAATAAAATAGGGGAAAACCCCCAGTTTGTGTAATTTTTAATGCGCGTTACATTTCTAACCATTGTCTGAAAGCGGATGCTTTATTGCTGCTTATTACCTGATCCCCAGCAGTTTCGGGTTTTGTGCGTAGGAGTAATCTTCCTTTAAAATAACTTTCAGCTTTTTCTACTGCGCTTATGCTTACGATAAGCTGCCTATTTGCCCTAAAGAATCTATGTGTATCCAATTGTTCTTCCAATTGGTCCAGACTATTATTCACCGCAAATCGTTTTCCTTCGAAATTCACTAATAGCACAATGCCGTCTTCGGCTATAAAATAGGCTATTTCTTCGGTAGGAATCACTTGTATACTTTGGCCGCTTTTCACCATGAATCGGGACCTCTTTTTCGGTGAAGCAGGTTCTTGTACATCCTGCAACATGTTTTTTAAATTGTTTATCTGTATATTAAAACTTCTGTTAGTTAGGCTTTCATATTTTGCTATTGCCTTGGATAGTTCCTCTTTTTTTATTGGTTTTAACAAATAATCGATACTGTTTACCTTAAAGGCGTCAATGGCATATTCATTAAAGGCTGTAGTGAAGATTATGGGGCATTCAAGCTTAACCTCTTTGAAAATATCAAAACTGTTACCATCAGAAAGGTGGATATCACAAAAAATCAGGTCCGGTTGAGAATTGACTCCAAACCATGCTACGGCTTCTTCAATGCTTGGGAGTACTTCTAAAATTTGCGTTTCAGGTCTTAACTCCAGGATCATTGTTTCCAAAGCTTTCGCGGCAAAACTTTCGTCCTCAATAATTACTACTTTCATTATTTTCAATCTTTAATAAAGGTAACTGGATAATAACCTGGTTTTCAATGGAGAAAATTTCAGGCTTTTTATTGGTAAAGATGGAATACCGGTTGCTGATCTGCTCAATTTCCACAGGGTGAGATGAATCTTTTTTGCATGATCTGCCGCAACTTATCTTTAGGATATCCCCTTCAGTTGTAAATTCCATTTTTAATTTAGTACTGGGTACTTTCATTTTTATCAATTGGTTGGACAAAGAGAATAAAATTCCCGCCGGTAGAGATAAACTATTGCCAAGTTTGGTAATGTTCAGTTTAACTTCGATAGCATCAGAAAATTGTGTCCTTAAGAGGGAAATATAGGCTTCTAGTGTTTGTAGTTCTTCTTGAAGGGAAACCAGCTCTTTTTCATCTGAGGCTAAAAAAGAGCGGTATACTTCAGAAAGATTTTCTACGAATTTAACACTTTCCTCCTTATCTTTTTTGATAAGGGGAGCGAGTACTTCCAGGTTGTCGAATAAAAAATGAGGGTTCACCTGTTCCTTAAGTTTCTGTAATTCAGCATGAAATTTTCCCCTTTCCAGGCGAGCAGCATTCAGTCGTTCCTGCTGAAGTTGTTTCCTTATCCTGTTTCGCTCTACAAAATAATAGAAGAAAAGGCCTGAAATTGCATGAATAACAAAACCTCTCCTGACAGCATCAGGATACCATTCTACTTCTTCAACCCATACCACTATTACCCATAAAAAAGGCAATTTAATGGCCACCGTTAAAAATACTGTAGCTAAAACAACAATAAAACCCTCCACAAAGTTGGTAAATAGTCTGTTAAGGCTTTGAAAAGGATTGGAATGAATGAGTCTTGAAATTTTAGGGTATAACCAGAAAAGAAGTAGAAAATAACAGATGCTTAAAATTAATTCAATCCAAACGGTGTAATCAAGAGGTATAAATACAGTTCCATGTGAAATGTATATGGAGACTAAGTATAATACTAAGGTAACCAGAGTGGCTACAATAATATTTTTCACCCAAACCCCGTATTTATTTTGAGGTAAGGTATTTAAATGACCATATTTTTTAGGGAGGTTCACTCTAAGGATTTTGTTTTTTTTCGGTTATTGCATCTTTGGATTCTAATTTTAATAGAGGAATTTCTGCAATAAAATATCCCTTGGTCTTTTGAAAAGACGTTTTCTTTTCGGTGAGAAATTTATACCGGTTGATGAGATTTTTTAATCCTGTTTGAGTGGATAAAGCTGCTGATTTTCGGGGTTTTATTTTATTGGTAACAACTAAACCATCATTTTTAGTGAAAACCTTAATAACCAGCGGGTCTTTCCTAGTAGAACCATTATGTTTAACCGCATTTTCGATGAGCGTTTGCAAGCTCCCAGGGGGCAAGAACAGTTCTTTTTTTTCTTTGGGAATTTCAATTTTAAAAGCAATAGCATCCCCAAACCTGGTTTTGAGGAGATAATTATAAGCCTTAACCACGTTTAATTCCTGGTGTAAACTTATCAGTTCCTTTTCACTGTTTTGTAGGAAGGCCCGGTATACCTCTGAGAGTTTCTGAACAAATTTTACCGCCCGGTCTTGATCTATTCGAATTAAAGTAGCCAAAACATTCAGGCTATTGAATAGAAAATGAGGATTCATTTGTTTGCGAAGATACTGTAATTGTGCTTCAAAACTCTCTTTTTGCAATTTTGCATTACGTAATAACTCTTTCTGCAAACGTCGTTTACTCTGTTCTCTCTCTACAAAATAATAAAAGAAGAGGGCAAGGGTAGCCATAAAAATATAATTAAGTCTAAGCTTTTTATCTATGACCTCAATTTCAGGAAATACCAAATAAAAGGGAATTAAAACCGTAATAAACAAAAGAAATATTGCACTTAAAATTACCAGTACTGCTTCTACGCTGCTCTTCAGTGCGGTATGCGTATTACTCATCTTAAGGTTCAAAAATGAAGATATGCCGCGATGAACCAAAAAAACCGAAAGAAGAAAAACAAAAGTGGCAGTCAACTCAAAAAACATTACCCTATTAAAAACCGATGTACCATCTTTATAAAAAAACAGGGTTCCATGATGAAGAAAGACAATAATGAAAAATACCAGTATACTAGTTATTAGTGCCTTAAGTATTAGTTTCCTCAGCCAGCCTTTAGAATTTTCTTTTTGCAGACTTTCTTCGTAAACAAAATTCTTATGTAGTCCTTCGGTGGTAATTGGTGCCTTTATTAATTGTTTTAGGTAAATGTAAAGAATTAATAGCTTTTTCAGCGACTTCATGCTTTCTCAATATTGAAGGTTCAACTCTTAGAATGCAATTTCAGGTAATTTCAAGAAATTTCTTTCCATTTCAACGATCCCAAATCCCGTTTCAAGCAATTGATTTCCCGCTTCAACAGAATCTACTTTATTAAGGACGGGTTAGACTGCATCTTTGAGGCATCAAATGAGTATTAACCCATTAAAGATCAAAGTGATGAAGTTGTATCGAAATTTATTTTTTAGTATTTGTTTATTAGTTAGCCAGTTTGCGTTAGCACAGGAGGGAATCTCCGGCAGACTTGAAGATCAAAAAGAGGAGACTGTACCTTTTGCTACGGTCTCTGTAATTAAACTGCCGGACTCCACCCTGGTAACTGGAACTACCTCTGATATAGAAGGTAATTTTACATTAAAACCTTCTGAAGGTGGTAAATATGTATTGAAATTTTCGGCCATTGGTTATGCCGATAATTTTTCTGATGAGCTCCAGGTCTCAGGACCTGATTTTAATTACGATTTAGGAGTAATATTGCTTAGAGAAGAAACTACCATGCTGGATGAGGTGATGCTTAAAAGCTGGAAACCCAGGATGAAGGTTGAGAACGGAAATGTAACTATGGAGGTGGAAGGAACTACCCTTGCCGCCGGAAATAATGCCTACGAAATGCTGGTGAGGGCACCCGGAGTCTCTGCCGATCAAAATGGAAATTTTAAGCTTAACGGAAGAGGTGGCGTTTCGGTCATGCTTGATGGCCGCCTTACCTATCTGAGTGAGGAAGACTTGAAAAATCTTCTTGAATCTATGCCTGCCGAAAACATAAAAAGCATCGAGGTGATGAACAATCCGCCTTCAAAGTACGATGCAGAGGGGAGTGCCGGGATTTTAAATATCAACCTCAAAAAGAATAGTAAGGACGGCTTTAATGGAAGTGTTTATTCCGGATATACAAATGGTAAACCAAATCGGTATAACGGTGGTATCACTCTCAATTTAAATAAAGGTGATTGGGTAGGGTTTCTAAATTTTGACCTTTCGGAACGAGGCACCATTCGCGATGCTGAAATGGAACGTATCTATCCCGAAGGAGGTACAATTGCCAGAACAAATCAAATGGGACGTCAAGAACATAAAAAGCTGGTGCCTTCGCTGATGGCTGGAGGTGATGTGGATTTAAACCAGTCCCATAGCCTGGGCGTGATGGCACAATTCAGTTACTCTAAGGCAGATGATGAGTGGCTCACCGACTCTGAGTTGTTTGATTCCAGCGCTAAAAAACTGGCCGATATTAGTTCAGAAAATTATGAAACTGAGGATGTGTACAACGGCAGAATCAATTTTCATTACCAAATGGACCTCGATACTCTGGGAACTAGTCTATCCACTAATCTGGATTATGCATTTCTGGAAAAGGATATTTTTTCCGAATTCTATAATGACTATTTCTATCCTGATTCCGATTCTAAAAATGAGATCCTATTCAATGAATCCTTCTCTCATTATGATATATTTTCCGGGAAGATTGATTTTAATATGCCTCTTGGCAATGGAGGAAATCTTGAAGCTGGGTTAAAGGCAAGTAAGGTAACCTCTAAGTCAAATCTGGATTTCTACCTAAGAGAAGATGGGGCACGAGTGTTTCTGCCTGAAAATAGCGATAGTTTCCATTATGAAGAAGAGATTTACGCCGCCTATACAAGTTATTCCAAACAATTTAACGAAACCTGGAGTCTTAATGCCGGGTTAAGATTGGAGCAAACTAACGGCCTGGGAATTTCAGCTTCTATGGAAGAAGACAATAAAAGGGACTACCTTGAGCTATTCCCTAACCTGCAGCTTAACCAACAAGTAAGTGAAAATTATAATATTACTTATTCCTATAATCGCAGAATCAAACGCCCAGCTTACGATAGGTTAAATCCCTTTATGTTCTTTGTTGATCCTTATAATATTGTGGTAGGAAACCCTGATCTAAAGCCACAGTTTTCAAATTCATTTAGCATAAACCAGAATTTCTTCGGAAAGTATAATTTGAACCTGCAGTATGAAAGCATTGATGATTACCATACCGAAATCTTTTATCTGGACCAGGAAACAGGTATTACCAGAATTACCGGTGGTAATATAGATAATTATACCGCTTATATGGCCAGCATTCTGGCCCCGGTAGAAATAGCATCCTTTTGGAATACCAATAACACCCTGGTAATGAACTATCAGGATAATAATACCAAAATTGATGGAACTAATGTGGTAAATGAATCCTTTTTCTACCTGTTGCAATCTAATCACCAGATCAATCTGCCTGCAGAACTTAAACTGGAACTCAATGCTAGCCTTCAAGGTCCACTATCTATAGGGATTTATGCTGTTGAACCTATGCAGTGGTTAGACGCAGGAATTAAACGAAGTTTTATGGATGATAATCTGGACGTGACCTTGAGATTTACCGATGTCTTCAGAAGTAGGGACCTGAAGATCACCTCTCAAATCGGGCAAAGCCAGTTCAATGTAAATCAATATTTCAACGATCAAGCTGTAAGCTTAAACCTTCGTTACAAGTTCAACAAAGGGAATACTAAAAAGAAAGCCCGCTCTACAGATACCCTGGAAGAAATGGATAGAGCAGGGGTCAATTAAACCTTTCTTCCGGATACAACTATCATCCCGATCCCGGAGTAAAATCCGGGATCTTTTTAAAAAGACTTTGACGCAACATTTTAAATATGGGAAAGTCATTATTATGAAGAGGGCAACCCTGGAAATCAGTCTGTCTTTTCTAAACTCAAAATTATTTTCAAGGTCTTACTCCCCATCCATCATCAGTTTCCGGAAGGGACCAGAACATGAAAAATTTATCGAGTAAGATTCAATTACATCAATCAAAAAATGATCAGTGATGAAATCCTTTCAATTATTGGTATTAATCTTTTTAGCTCAGAATCTATTGGGGCAAAACGCTATTCACGGACTCCTTGTAGATCAAAACCAGGAATCGGTGCCATCTGCTACGGTATCGGTAGTGCGATTACCAGATTCTACCCTGGTAAGCGGTGTAACCACCAATCCTGACGGTGAATTCAGGTAGGGCCTTCAGAGGTTTCCAGTATAACGAATTACAACTCTTAAACGGGGAGGTCAACCAGTCAACCTGAACTTTCAAAAAGAAAGATGGAATACATTTTTTAACCTGGACCTCGGGGTTATGCAAAGGGTTAACATCAATACGGAATCTTTGCCGGCGAAGAAAAATCTTTTCTCGATCAGCTGGTAGAAGAAATAAGTGAAAGTTTGGAGCCTTCGCTAAGACTGGGAACTGATCTGAAGCTTAATGGAGCGCACAGTCTGGGGCTCATGGCTAGCCTTGGGTTGAAGCACGAGATTCTTGGTTTTTGTCTTGATCCTTGCGATTTTTTCTGAAAAACTTTTATCTTGAAAAGAAAAAATGGAAAAACAGGTCTTGGAATTCGCTCGGAAAGCACACGGAGATCAACAGCGAAAATATTCCGAAGAAGCCTATATAGAACACCCCATCCGTGTGGCAGAACTGGTGAGAAGTGTGCCTCATACCACAGAAATGATTTGCGCGGCCTACCTCCACGATGTGGTAGAAGATACTCCGGTCTCCCTTCAGGATATAGAACGAAGATTCGGCCGAAGGATAGCATTACTTGTAGAAGAGCTAACAGATGAATATGAAAAAAAGCAATATCCTCATCTTAACCGAAGGCAACGTAAACAAAAAGAGGTGGTGCGACAAGGGCAGATTAGCACAGAGGCCAAGACTATTAAGCTTGCTGATGTGATAGACAATACCCGCGATATCCTTAATAACGATCCGGGTTTTGCTCGTAAATATATCCGTGAAATGGAGGCCCTTATCGAAGCTTTGCAAGGTGGAGATTTTAAATTACTTATGAGGGCCTGTTATGAAGTACAACGCGGAATCATTCAGCTAAGAGAGCACTGATTTTTTTTATCACTAACTGTCGGTATTAAAGCTTAAATTTAGAGTTGCTTGAAAAAATTAAAATCCTGAGAAATGAAAATTCTATACTTGCACGGACTCGAAAGTAAACTCAATGAAGCTAAACGGGTACGACTTCAGAAATACGGAAAGGTCTTTGCTCCCAATATCGATTATTATAATATTCCAAATTCCATAGAATGGGTACTAGGGAAATATGCCGATATCCAATTTGGGGCTGTAATAGGTAGTAGTATGGGGGGATTTGCCGGTTATTATATTTCTCAAAAATTGAATGTACCAGCCCTTTTGTTTAATCCGGCTTTAAAAAACCGATCTACTTTTCAGGAGGTACCCGAAAATATCGAAATTTCTCCACGCCTGAAACAATTGGTTATTGGGCAGCAGGATCCAGTAGTGAAACCTTCCGATACCTTAAATTTCCTGGGAGAACATTTGAACCGGGGAGCAGATTTGTATTTACACCTGCGACCTGAAATGGAGCACAGGGTATCATTGGATTGCTTTGAAGAAGAGCTGAAAAGCTTTTTTAAAAAAATATGAATTATCGTGGTATTTAGATTCGTTGCTTTGACTTGTTTTCACCATTTCTTGGTCTTTATTTCTCCCTTCATTTTCTTTCTGGACGCTATACCTTATTGTCAAAACATAGCCCTGAGGACAACCTTATAATAGCCTCTTTCAGGTGGCATTTAGCTGCTTTTGCAATAAGGAGGACCAAGTTAGAAATCACTTTAAATCAATGCTCCAGATCCCCCGCACTTCATTTTCTGAATACCCCAGTGCCTTATCATCTGGATAAAGTTCCTTGATTTTTTTCAACACCTCTGGTTTCATTTGTTCTGGCTTCCCGTGACATTGCAAACACATTTGATTGGTCACTATAGGATAGTAGAACTTATTCTTCCCGTTTTTAGGAATCACTACCGGTGCCGGTTCTTTACCTTCTTTAAGATTCTGTTTGAAATGATTAATATAGTATTCTTCTTCCTTATTGGCGGCATTACCTGGATTCCTATTTTTGTCTGATACTCTTTTAATATCCGCATTGTGCAACTTCTCCATTTTGGCAGTAATTGGAATAGCTTCTGCATTGCAGAAATTTAGCGCATGGACCGGGCCTCCATCATTTAGGGCTTTCATTAGGTTTTTTCCCAGCTGCTGCTGGGTGGCCTGGGCGATATCCATGCCTGTTTTGGCAAGGGTGTTAGCCTGGATGTTTTTTCCCATCCCTCTCCCTAAACCCTCACCGCGGTGGCCAGGGGCTTGAGGTAGTTCCGCTTTATAGAGGTATTGGGCGATCTGTTTTATGGCCGAATCCGGAAATTCCTGGTATGGCATAAGTCCAAAGTTTCGGACAGCACCGTACATTTTTGCCTTTTCTCTTGTAGGCTCCTGCACAAAATTCATCATATTGGCAATAAAATCTTCCTGCGTAATACCTTCTTCTAAATAATATTTCTGTACCATACTCATCGGTGGTGCTAAACGGTTCTGGCTATCCGGATTATGACATGCGTAACAATATTGCTCCATCAATGCCTTTCCAGGATGCTCCTGAGATTCGGCTTCCGCTAAAATTTCGGATTGCAGGTAGGTGTCTTTTTTGTCCTTGCAGGAACTAACTAAAAATACTAAACCCAGTAATAATATTATTCTTTTCATCTTTTGATTGATTTCTTATCTAAAGATACTAAAGAATAATGTTTAAAAGGAGCTGAAGTTTTCTGGAATCAATAAAAGGTGGCCATAAAATCCGGCCACCTTTTTTAAAGACTGGAGATTGGAATCATTTTAGGTCAAAGCGGTCCAGGTTCATCACCTTATTCCAAGCTTTAATGAAGTCTTTGATAAATTTCTCCTGGGAATCTCTGCAACCGTAAACTTCTGCCAGAGCTCTAAGTTCTGAGTTTGATCCAAAAATGAGGTCAACTCTGGTCCCCGTCCATTTCTTCTCTCCGGTAGCTCTGTCACTGCCTTCAAACAGGTCTTGCTTATCGGAGGATGATTTCCAGGTTGTACGCATATCCAGCAGATTAACAAAATAATCATTGGTGAGTTGGCCCGGACGTTTTGTGAAGACTCCATGTTTAGACCCATCAAAGTTCGTATCCAATACGCGCATTCCGCCTATTAAAACCGTCATCTCTGGCGGGGTAAGCGTCAGTAGCTGAGCTTTGTCTATAAGCATCTCTTCTGCAGAAGTGGATATATTTTCCTTATGCTTGATGTAATTTCTAAAACCATCGGCCCGAGGCTCAAGAGGCTCAAAGGCTTCAGCGTCGGTTTGTTCTTCTAACGCATCGCCGCGACCGCCAGTGAAAGGTATCTCGATATCATGTCCCGCTTCCTTTGCTGCCTTTTCAATGGCGGCATTTCCTGCAAGAACGATAAGGTCGGCCAGGGAAATTCTTTTGTTATTGGATTGTGCCTCATTGAATTCCTTTTGAATTTCTTCAAGTTTTAGAATGACCTTTTGCAGTTGCGGAGGGTTGTTCGCTTCCCAGTGTCGTTGCGGAGCAAAACGAATTCTGGCACCATTGGCACCACCACGTTTATCAGAGCCGCGGAAGGTTGAAGCCGAAGCCCAGGCCGTTCTTACAAGATCTGAGACTGAGATACCTGAACTCAGGATTTTTTTCTTCAGTCCTGCAATGTCATTATCATTGGCCAGCTCATAATCGATTTTTGGAATTGGATCCTGCCAGATAAGTTCTTCAGAAGGTACTTCAGGTCCCAGGTAACGAGAAATTGGACCCATATCCCTGTGGGTTAATTTATACCAGGCCTTAGAAAAAGCCTGTGCAAACTCCTTTGGATTCTCGTGGAAATGTTTTGATATCTTCCTATACTCCGGATCGTCTCTTAGGGAAAGGTCAGTGGTCAGCATAAAAGGAGCATGTTTAACCGAAGGCTCATGAGCGTCGGGCACAGTGTCTGCACCGGCATTGTCCTTTGGTTTCCATTGCCAGGCTCCTCCTGGTCCTCTGTGGCACTCCCATTCAAAGCCAAAAAGATTATCTAAAAAGAGGTTTGTCCACTGAGTAGGTTTTTGCGTCCATGCTCCTTCAATTCCACTGGTGATGGTGGCCTGGGCATTTCCTTTGCCGAAGCTGTTTTTCCAGCCAAGGCCCATTTCTTCAATTCCTGCTCCGGCAGGTTCTGCTCCAACATATTTTTCAGCATCAGCAGCTCCATGGGTTTTTCCAAAGGTATGTCCACCGGCGATCAGTGCTACGGTTTCATAATCATTCATTGCCATTCTTCCGAAGGTCTCCCTGATATCCTTTGCAGCAGCAATAGGGTCAGGATTGCCATTAGGACCCTCCGGGTTGACGTAAATAAGTCCCATGTGGGAAGCTCCCAATGGATCTTCCAGATTTTCTTTTTGATAGCGTTCTTTATTGCCGAGCCATTCTCCTTCAGAGCCCCAATAAATGTCATCTTCAGGTTCCCAGATGTCTTGACGACCTCCTGCAAATCCAAAGGTTTCCAACCCCATGGATTCCAAGGCTACGTTTCCTGCGAGAATCATAAGGTCAGCCCAGGATAACTTCCTTCCGTATTTTTGTTTAATTGGCCACAAGAGTAATCGTGCTTTATCCAGGTTGGCATTATCCGGCCAAGAATTGAGGGGTGCAAAACGCTGAGACCCGGAGCTCGCGCCTCCACGACCATCACCGATCCGGTAGGTTCCTGCGCTATGCCAGGCCATTCTAATAAAAAATGGTCCGTAATGTCCGTAATCGGCCGGCCACCAATCCTGGCTATCCGTCATGAGCTCATTAAGGTCCTTCTTAACGGCAGCAAGATCCAAACTTTTAAATTCCTCGGCATAATTGAAATCTTCTCCCATGGGATTAGACAAATTGGAATGTTGCCTTAAAATATGAAGGTTTAACATATCAGGCCACCAGTCGCGATTACTTGTTCCTGTTCCGGCCGTCTTTTCGACAGCTCCTCCCATAAAGGGGCAGCGGCTCGATTCATTGACTTCCCATACTTTGTGGCTGTCAGGGTTGTTGGAATGATTGTTTCTATCCATTTTTTAAAGTTTTAGCGGTTTATAATCTAAAAATACTATAATTTTTCCTTATTGATTTTGTGTTTTTATATTTAATAACTATGGTGTTTAGATAAAAACTATGGCTGCTCTTAATATTTTAGGAGATTAAGGAAATATAAAAAATGAGGAATTCAATGTTGTGAACCTTTGGTTATCATAATCTTTAATATCCTTTGCTTTTTTGGCTCATCTGGGGAAATACTCATTACCCTGAGCATGACAGGAAACAAGCAAATTGAATTTTTTTAATAGTTACGCTGATCTTTTCATTAGGTAATCAATCAGTGAACCAAGCGTAACAGTCTTCCCGTAATCTTCTTCGGGAATATCAATCCCGAGTTTATCATTCAGAGCTACAAGGAATTGCAAGGCATCGAAAGAATCAATATTGAGTGCTTCCCTGATATTATCATCGGGTTGGAGGTTGGCAGGGTCTGTATCAGGTGCTATCTTTTTAAGCAATTCTAGGATGTTTGATTTTATTTCTTGGCGCGTCATAATAAATCGGGATTTTGTAAATGAATATTCAGAGCTTCCAGGAATCGGCTGCCGGTAAGACCATCTGTGGCTCTGTGATCTCCAGCCAGAGTTGCATGAATTACAGGTCGGAGGGCCAGCATGTCATCACGAATCAGTGGTTCTTTCAATATACTTCCGAAGCCAATAATTGCGACCTGGGGTGGATAGATCACTCCAAAGACTTTATCCGCACCCTTTTCTCCTAGGCTTGTAATGGTAATGCTGGAATCACTAATTTCCGAGCTGCGCAGTTTCAGGGCACGGGCTCGCGGAATGATATCATTTAGGGCTACCCTAATCTCTTCCAGGCTTTTGCAATCGGCATTGCGTATGGTCGGCACCAATAAACCACCAGCTCGTAGGGAGATCACAAAACCTATGTTTATCTCATTCTTAAGCTTCAGGCCATCATCCCAAACTGCGTTGAGTTCAGGGGTGGTGTCCAGTGCTTTTGCTACTGCTTTGACCAACAGTACGACTGTTAATAATCTTTCTGAGATTTCTCGTTGCCGGTTGGTTTCCTTTAACCAGTTCATTGCCTCGAACATATCTATCTTCTTTTCTAAATAATAATGCGGAATTTCCCGGTTGGACCGGCTCATGGTTGAGGCCACTGCAGCTCGAATACTTTCTTGGGAAGAAGTTTTCATAGTTGATGATACATCACTTATTTTTTTTGTTTTGAATATTTCTCCTTTCTCCTTTTTTACCGTTAAGGCTTTTTCTATATCTGCCTTTATGATAGCCCCCCCTTCGCCGCTTCCGGATATCATTGAGAGATCTATATCATTTTTTTCGGCAATACTTCTGGCCAGGGGAGAAACTTTAATTCTTGAGCTTTGTTCTGAAGTTATTTCTTCTGTAGGCGTTTTTCTAGAAATACTTGTGGTAGAAATAGTCGATGTGCTTTTTTTGGCTTGTGCTTCTTCCTCTATGGGGTGTGTGCCGGAGCTCTTTTCAGAAGCACCTTCAGATCTGAGTTTTGCCATGGGTGTGCCTACGGGTACTTTCTCTCCCTCTTCGATAAGATATGCTTCAAGGATCCCCGTCTCAAAGACTTCTATTTCAATTAGACCTTTTTGAGTTTCCACCTCAGCGATGATATCTCCTGGTTTGAGTTGATCACCCGGTTTCTTTTTCCATTCTACCAGTATTCCTGCTTCCATATCGGCCCCAAGGCTGGGCATTAAAAATGCTGTCATGGTCTGAGTATTTTAATTACTGCTTTTTCAATATCTTCGACCTGCGGAACCGAAGCATTTTCCAAGTGTAGGGGATAAGGGATAGGTACTTCGACCCCACCTAATCTTTTTACGGGAGCATCCAATTCATAGAAAGCTTTTTCCATAAGACGGGCACTGACTTCCGAAGAAATATTGATGGTGCTCCAGGCTTCTTCTACCAGTAATGCCCGGTGAGTTTTGGTAACCGACTTTATGAAGCAATCTTCATCTAATGGTCGAAGAACCCTTAGGTCGATGACTTCAGCATCAATATCTTTTTTCGAGAGCCGTTTTGCGGCCTCGAGAGCTTTGTAAACTCCTATTCCATAAGTGATAATAGAAATATCCTTACCCTCCTTACGTACTTTTGCCTGGGAAATATTTTTAGCACTGGCATCGGCGGATATTTCAGCTTCCAAATTCAGCATGGAAGTATATTCAAAAATGAGTACGGGATCAGGGCTTTTCAGGGCTGTTGATAGCATACCTCTCGCATCTTCATGAGTTCCCACCGAAACAACAATCAAACCGGGAATATGAGCGAATAAAGGCTCCCAACTGTGTGAATGCTGTGCAGCAAGCTGTTTTCCTACCCCCGCGCTCATCCTAATAACCAGAGGTACATTTAACTGTCCTCCAGTCATATGTAATAAAGTGGCGGCATTATTGGCTATCTGATCCATTGGCAGTAACGCGAAATTTACGGTCATTATTTCTATTATAGGTTTTACCCCTGCCAGAGAGGCTCCGATTCCCGCACCTAAAAAACCGGCTTCAGATAGCGGGACATCCATAATACGATCTTCGCCGAATTCCTGAAGTAAACCTTTGCTCACGGCAAAGGCTCCTCCATAGCGGCCAACATCTTCACCCATGAGAAATACACGTTCGTCATTGAGTAGGGCTTCCCTGATCCCTGCTTTCAGGGCTTCACGGTATGTTAATTTATTCAGTTCACTCATGATGCAGGGTTTTCCGAATAGACAAATCTTGTAAGTTCTTCAATAGGTTCCCAGGTTCCTGCTTCGGCAAAGTCGACTGCCTTCTGAATTTCAGCCTTGAGCCTTTCTTCTATTTTCTGAAGTTGTGTTTCGGTTATTAATTTTTCCTTCAGTAAATATTTCCTAAACTTCGGAATGGGATCTCGTTTTTTCCATTCTTCCACTTCCGATTTTTCTCGGTACAACTCCGCATCAAACATGGAATGCGCTCTAAAACGATAGGTGTTACACACCAGCAAATAGGGATTACCTGATTTTCTGACCAGTTCCACGGCTCTATTGGCCGCAGTCATTACCTTGAGCAAGTCCATTCCGTCTATTGCCTTAGATTCTATTCCATAGGCCTGTCCCTTTTTTTCTATTTCCTGGACTGAATGAGAATAACGAAGGGCCGTACCCATAGCATAGAGGTTGTTCTCGCAAACAAAAAGTACTGGAATTTTCCATAGAGCAGCCAGGTTAAGGGCTTCATGAAATATGCCTTCCGCTGCTGCCCCTTCCCCGAAGAAGCATACGGTGATATTGTCTTTTTTTAATTTTTTGGAGGCAAGGGCCATTCCAGTAGCCAGAGGGAGATGGCCACCCACGATGGCACTCCCGCCAAAAAAGTTTCTCTCTTTATCAAAAATGTGCATGGAACCGCCGCGACCCCTGCTACATCCTTCTTGTTTCCCATACATCTCAGCCATAATGGCTCCGGCTTCAACATCCCGGGCAAGGGCATGGGCATGTTCGCGATAAGTGCCCAGCACGTAATCCTCAGGCTGAAGGGCCTGAATGACCCCTGTGGCCACTGCTTCTTCTCCTATATAAAGATGGAGAAAGCCTCTTATTTTTTCCCTTGTGTAAAGCTCGGCACTTTTCTCCTCAAATCTTCTGATCAGAAGAAGTTGATAGAGAAGTTTCTGTGCTTTTTTGGTGCTTAATTGGTCTTTAGTTCTCATGCTCAGTTATGTTCAAGAGTTGAGGTGTCCCCTTCCGGCAAGCCCAGCTCACGTGATTTTAATAAGCGGCGAAGAATTTTTCCGCTGCGCGTCTTGGGGATGCTCTCGGTAAATTCTATTTCTTTGGGAGCAACAGCTGGACCTAGATGTTTGCGTGCAAAACCAGTGATCTCCAATTTCATTTCTTCATTGGCCATTTTCCCTTGTTTAAGAACAATAAATGCCTTCACTAGCTCTCCAATAGAGGCTTCCGGCTTTCCTATTACAGCGGCTTCTGCGATGGCGGGATGTCTCATTAAAGTGCTTTCCACCTCGAAAGGCCCTACCATATGACCAGAGGTCTTTATAATATCATCTACCCTACCAATGAACCAGAAATATCCTTCAGAATCTTTTCTGGCAAGGTCACCGGTAAGATACCAGTCGCCTGAGAAACATTTCTTATAGCGTTCTTCTTCATTTAGGTAGGCTCGGAACAAAGAAGGAAAGCCTTGTTTCAACACCAGGTGACCTTGTAGCCCTGGTGTCTCGATGAGCCTAAACCCTTCTTGGGTTACTTCTGCTATTTCGGCGTCAATTCCGGGAAGGGGTTTGCCCATAGAGCCCGGTTTTACTTCGAGAGAGGGATAATTGGCGATCATGATTCCACCAGTTTCGGTTTGCCACCAGTTGTCCAGAATGGGGATTCCGAAGTTGCGTTTCCCCCAGAGGACAGCTTCGGCGCTTAGAGGTTCTCCCACACTTAGAATAACGCGTAGGGCACTCAGATCAAATTTTTCACCCGGTTGTATGTCCATCCGCATCAATCTTCTGATGGCCGTTGGAGCGGTATACCAGATATTTATTTTTTGTTCTTCTAGAATCTCATACCAGCGCATGGCATCAAATTCTTCCTGGTCTATAATTGAAGTAACTCCATTGACCAAGGGTGCAATGATTCCGTAAGAAGTTCCGGTAACCCATCCGGGATCGGCTGTACACCAGAATAAATCACCAGGATGAAAGTCTAATACATATTTTCCTGTGATATAATGGGTGAGTACCGCCTTATGAACATGCAAAGCCCCTTTAGGCATGCCGGTGGTACCGCTTGTGAAATGGAGCAAGGCAGGATCTTCAGCAGATGTTTCCGGGATTCTGAATTCTACAGAAGCCTCTTTCATTAGCTTGCTCCAGGAAAGCACTTTTTCAGATTGGTGTTGGTCAAGATCGCTAAGTATAATATATCGTAGGGTAGGGAGCCTTTCTTCCAGATTTTTAACTGTCCTATTATATAAAGCTAAAGTGGTAACCAATATTATTGCTTTTCCTTTGTGAAGCCTCTGAAAAACAGGTTCGGGCCCGAAAACTGAAAATAGCGGACAAAATACTGCTGTAGTTTTCAATGTTCCCAGCGCAGTGATGTATAAAGGGGGAATCCTGCCGGTCAGTGAAAAGACGGTTTCTCCTTTTTGAATTCCCAAAGTGCTAAGGACATTTGCGAATCTTGATGTTTCTTCTTTTAAGCGTGTATAGCTGTAGTCCTGATGCCTTCTGTCTTTTTGAATAAACCGTAAAGCCACATTTTCTTTTAAAGATCCGGTGGCATGACGATCAACTGTCAGATACCCAATATTATTTTTTCCGGTTTCTTTTTCCTGTAATAATTCCCTTTCAGTATTGTTCCAGGAAAAGGAAGCTCGTTCCCGCGCATAATTGACGAGGTTGAAGGCCGTTTTGTCTGCGAATGAGCCCATAGATTAAAAAGTTTAAGACTATTAATTTAGCCTCCAGGACTTTGTAAAACAATGATATTTGTCAGGGGGGTTCTGCAGATTAGGTCGTAATAAGGAGTTATGAACCGATAAATTTTGGAACAGCTTTGATATACTAAAAACAGCCATTGTTTATGTGGCTGTTTTCTTTCCTGAGAATGCCGTATGTGACTTTTATTTACACCTAATTGGACCAGGTTGTATTTGATCTTGAAAAATCCTAATTCACCTTGGAAAAATCCAGATCCTGAAAGTCATAACTAAAGTCGGTAAGTGGTGAAACAGGCTCCATTGTGAAACCCTGAGCTTTTCCTTCTCTATCAAGGATAAATACGACAAAAGCATCGGCATTAAGCGTGCGATCATCCCATTTTACCACAAAGCTATTCCCTTTGTAATAGCTCATCTCACCCTGCAGATCAGAAACGTTCTCGGCTTTAAACCGAAGTTTATTCTCTTTGATAAATACCTCTACTTTTCCGAACCATGGGTCTTTATAAATACCTGTGTATCTTCCCAGTAGGTCTGTGTTCATTTGGTTGTTTTTTTGAGCTTCATCAACACTCTGCCAAACTTCAGCTACAATCGAATCGGCCTTTTTTTCAGCTTTTAACCTCCTGTCATTGTATTGTTTGATCCTGTCTTTTTCATCCATTCCGAAGTATGCATCCTTAATGGAGTTGGTAATAGCTCTAAAGGCCGCTCCCGACTGTTGATTGGTAAAGACGATGATGCCCAAATCGAGTTCGGGGATCATGGTTACCTGACTTACGATTCCCAGGAGTCCGCCCGTATGAGTAACCTCAAGGTAACCGTTTACATCACTTAAAAACCATCCAAGACCATAGGCTTTAAAATGGGTATTATAATCGCCTTTACCCGTTCCTGTGAGTGTTTGAGGCGTCCACATTTCACGATGAGCTTTGGTGCTGAAGAGGCTGTCCTGTAGATTTACACCATATTTCCCATCATTAAGTTGAGCCTGTACCCATTTGCTCCAATCTTTTACCGAAGAATAGATCCCCGCGGCAGGATTTCCCACCTTGGTAAAGCTTAGCCCTGTTATTTCCAATTCACCATCAACAGGAGCATGACCATCAATGACATTAGAGTAATCCTCAATTCTGTGCCAGGACATTGCAGTTTGATGCATTCCTAATGGCCCCAGAAGATTCTCCTTTACATAGGTTTCATATTCCGTGCCCGAAACTCTTTCTATAACTTCCCCCGCAACAATGTACAGTAGGTTGTCATAATCATATTGGGAGCGAAAGGAAGAAACTGGTTTGAGAAATCTGAGGTTATAGATGAGCTGATCCTTATCGGTCACATTGGAAGCTGGAAAAACCATGAGGTCTCCTGCCCCAAGGCCCAGGCCACTTCGGTGCGTTAGTAGGTCTCTTATAGTAAATTCACTGGTGACATAGGGGTTGTATAATTTAAATTCAGGGATAACCTCAGTCACTTTGGTATCCCACTCCAGTTTACCTTCATCAATAAGTTGGGCCAGGGCAGCGGCAGTAACAGCTTTGGTGTTGGAAGCAACACCGAAGAGGGTATTCTGGTCAACATTTCCTCCTTTTTTAAGAGAGCGAATACCATAACCTTTCATATGAACAATCTCCCCATCCTTTAGAACAGCAACAGCAGTACCGGGCACGTTAAAGGTATCCATGGTTTTATGGACAAGACTATCGATCTGCTTGGAAGATAGTCCCTGGGAAGTTCCTGAAATCCCACAGAAGAGAAAAGATAGCAGAAATATTGTAGAAAGTAATTTGATATTCATTGGTTTATTATTTATTATCTAAAGATAATAATTTCGGGGGTATTGGTGGATTAAGCCTTAATTAAGGCCGTCAGGTATTTACCTTCCAAATGAAAGGTTGAATTTGGGTTCGGGCTTGTTAGTTGATATTTTGGAATGGACAGAATGCTTTATAAGCAATGGAGGAAAAATTTTTTATTCCAGAGAAATATTCCTTGCGTTTTTATTGTTTACTTTCTTTATCCCTGATATGGGTTAAATGCGCTCCTAAAATATTTACCCGGGGGATGCATTAGCTTTTATCTCCTTTAAGACACCTGGAATGGTTTTTAATCGTAAGCCTAATTTTTTTGAGTGTTTAATTGGTAGTTACCCCCTTAAAGCTATGGATTAGATTTTCATCTCTCCATTGGGATTTAAGGGATTTTCCCGGAATTAAAGGTCCAACCACAACGTACTCTCTTTCTTCCACTTTTAAACTGAATGTTTCTTTTTCTCCAACGGGGATAATATTGTCCCAAATATGATAAGACGGCATTGATTTGCTATCTATTTTCATTTTTTCCGCTACTATTGCATCCTCCAGGTAATTTGCCAGGTCATTTTTAGTGAATCCTTTTTTAAGTAAAACCAGGATATAACTATAATCCTGAGAACCAGTATTTTCAACTGAAACAGGAGTTCGGCCGGTAGGAATATTTTGGGGATAGGAGGTATCCTTCAAATTAAGTGTTATCCTTACCTTTTTATTCACGTCTAAAGACTTTCGGGGTTGGGATGCACCATCTTTCGGAATACTAATTTCCTGGGCCATACCGGCGATAGATTGCCCAAAGGCAACCAAAGCATACCTCCCCGGTTTCAAGGTAGCTTTAAAAGTGGACGTTTTTCCTGCCGGAACCTGTTCAGCACCGCCAATAAACTTGAATGGAGATGGCATTTGAGCTTCGGTCATCCATACTTTTAAATCTTCCATTTTCTGGTCCTTTTCAAGTTTTGTAAGGTGTACGTTGTGATAATTATAATCCTCATATTGTACATTGAATACCTGCTCCCCAGCACTAATTGAGCCTACATCTATGGCGAAATTGGATAAGGTAAGATCCACAGTAGTTTTTGGTTTTTCGGTTGGTACTTTTTTATCCGTAACAATGAAAGGTCGGTCCATCCCTTTATTTTTATGGACAACCCCTTTTGGAGTCTTAAGGTGACAAGAAAGAGTATATAAACCTGGTTCAAGATAAACAGTGGTTTGACCGGTGAGACCGGGTGATAACATTGCAGGGCCACCATAATCTTTTTCCATTAAAGCATAAATGGGATCGTAAGCTGTCGGTGTAGCTTCCGCTATCGCATTGCTTATCATTTGCGATAAAACCTGATAACTTAAAGTATCTACGAATTTTGCGATGACCCCATGGTGGACTTCTTCTCCTAAATTCTCCATTCGGAAAGTAATCCATCCCGATGGAATTTCAGTTGGCATTCCAAAGGCATAATCCACAGCTTTAACATCAACAATATAAGTAGAATCCTTATGAACTTTTACATTTTCTGTTTTCTTATTCCCTAGGTTTTCAGAATCTTTTCCATTTGAATTATTCCAATTGCAGGAAATTAAGAGGGTGGAAATACACAAGGATAAAAGAAAGTCTTTAAAACCGTGAAAATCTTTGCCCTTAGAAAAAATAATTATTTTCATTATGATAGGTTTATTAATGACACTGTCTAACTATTATTAATAACATAGGTCTTCGTCTCTTAAATCCTTACTTAGTAAAGCTAGAAGTGAAGCGAAGTTTTGATGCCTTTCAAAAGTGTAGGGGAAATTTGAGGTTACGGCAGAAGTTAACGGCGGCAATTACATGCCCTTTTTCAACCGATTTGAATTTGTTAACTTATTAAATATAAGGATATTATATTTTTAAGCATTGTCTATCCATTATAGATCGACAAACAACCTATTTTTATTGATGAAAAGAAGTATGGGTATTAGGAGTTTTGGTTCACTGCTTAAGTCCTGGTTGGGTGATTTCAAATCCGGTTTCTTCTTTTTTTCTTTCAACCATTTTTTTTACATCCCGGAGCAATTCCTTAGCATCATATATGATCCCGTCTTTGATCGTATATTTCACACCGCCAACACGTACCACCTCATTTTTTTCTGTAAGTTTAATTGCACCGGTACCATAGAGTACTTTAAAGTTAGCCAAAGGGTTTTCCTCAAGGAGAATAAAATCAGCCAGTTTTCCTACCTCCACAGATCCCAGATCATCTTCAATACCTAAAACCTCCGCACCGTTTAGAGTAGCGGCCATAATAACTTCTAAAGGATGGAATCCCGCCTCACGCAGTAATTCCAGTTCCCTTACGTAAGCAAAACCATAGAGCTGAAATATAAATCCTGAATCGGATCCCGCCGTGACGCGTCCTCCCCGGTTTTTGTACTGATTGACGAAATCCATCCATTTTCGGTAATTCTTTTTCCAGTATACTTCTTCCTCTGTCCCCCAAAAATGCCAGTATGAGCCATGGGAAACCTTACTAGGTTGATAAAATTCCCAAAGAGAAGGAAGGGTGTATTCTTTGTGCCATTCAGCAGTGCGAGCTCGCATCAGATCTCTGCTGGCCTCATAGATATTGAAAGTAGGGGAAAGGGTGAAATCATATTCCAGAAGCTCTGTCATAACAGCATTCCATTTCTCGCTTCCCGGCTCTGCGGATTGCTCCCAGAGCCTTCCCGCTTGGCTGAACCTGTCCTGTTCATTGTTGTAATTGTAATCGGCAGGATAATCCTGTACCGTACGGTTTGTGAACATAGCTTCAGGCAGACCGTACCAGTGTTCCATACTATTAAGGCCCGCCCTTGCCGAATGTAATACATTCCATTTAGCCACGGCCATCTGGGCATGATGGGCCGTAGCTCTTAGTCCAACTTTTTTATTTTCATCCAAAGCGGCTTCCATGATCTTTGGTGGTGCACCAAAGAACTTTATACCATCTGCTCCTCTTTTTGCATTTTTCCTTACCCATTTCCGGGCTTCTTCCGGACTGGAAATTCCGTTATCACTTCCCTGTCCAAAAGCGGTATAGGCATATAGTCGCGGGGCAGTGATCTGGTTGGCTGCACTTTTTTTCTTCTGGTCCAGTACCCAATCGAGGCCGTTCCCGGCTGAAGGATCCCTAACTGTGGTTATCCCGTGGGCCATCCACAACTTAAAAACGTACTCGGCATCTGCACCCTGTGCACTGCCGCCAATATGTCCATGCACATCAATAAAACCCGGAAGGAGGTACATACCCGTAGCATCGATCTCTTTTCCACCTTTTTTTAATTTAGGTCTTTTAGCTGTGTCGATGGCTACCCCGGGATATCCTACTACATGCACACCGCTAATACGATTCTTGGTAACTACTATGTCCACAGGACCTATTGGCGGAGCTCCGTTCCCATTAATAAGGGTCGCACCCCTAATGATGAGCTGAGACCAGGGTCCTTCTCCTTCGGTTCGGGCTGGGGCTTTTTCTACCTGGGCAGAAAATGATTGGGAAATTAAAAAGATAAGGAGTAGGGACCAACTGGATTTAAACATGTTGAGAAGCGGTTTTTTATGAATAATTTCAAATATAAAGTTTTTCTTCTTTACCGGTTTCCAAACAAAATTTTCCTTCTTACTATACACCACTACTTTAAGCTTTCCCAAACCTTAACCCTGATGATCACAATGAAAAATTCAGAAAAGGACCTTCCTTCATGGTGTTTTTATCATTTTCTGTTTTTTTTACTTTTCTCTCTTTCTTTGGCTTTTTTCACCTGTTTTCTAAGTTTGATGATGGTATAGATTACTACTGCCAGGAGAACAAGACCGGTGATCAGAGCATAGCCTGTGGCAGTGTTGGATAAGAATAAGAGGATATTTAAGCTTTTCATCCTTTGAATTTACCAAAAAATAAGTTTTTTAAACCCCTTTAACAATACTTTCAGGAATTAAATTTTTCTCCTCTCAGCTCCTAACGTATTTTTATTAAAAGCATTAAAACAAAAAGTAATGAAAGGTATAGGTGTAAAGGGAGTAAAATGGGCCAAAAGAGCATTGGCCGTGAAATTAGGGAAAACTGCAGTGAAAAAAGGAGGACTTGTGGGAGTTGGTATAGGAGCCGCTGCCGGGCTGGGCTATCTGGTTTGGAGCTTTAGTAAGAAATGTAAAAATAGCCATAGCTATGACCGCCCGATCAATAAAATTACCACAGATAGTGAGAAGAAGATCGTAGTTTGAGATCTCATTGAATACCGGGTAGTACGGGCAAAATATCCTATAATTTTTCTTTAGATTTGTAGATTAAATGAGTTTTGATGGAAGATCTAAAAACCAGGATATTAGCCTTGCAGGAAATCTCTGCCGGCCTTGAGCCATCTCCTATTGAACGTGATAATTACTTTAATGAAGTAAGGGAATATTCCAATAATTTTCTCAACGGCCTTCCTACTTTCGGGACTTATTCTGCGCAGAAGGTACAGCGGGAGGCTTTGGAAGTTGAAGAAGATCCCAAACCGTTGAAAAAAATCTTAGAAATCTTTGCCAAGGAAGTTGCCGGAAAGGGGATTAAGCCTGCTTCGGGGGGATATATGGGATATATTCCCGGAGGCGGAATTTACGCCTCAGCCCTAGGGGACTTTCTTGCCGATATTACCAATGAATATGCCGGGATGTCTTATGCCTCTCCGGGGGCAGTGGCTATGGAAAATGAACTCCTTAGCTGGATGAAATCGCTTTTCGGTTTTCCTGAATCTGCTGTTGGAAATCTTACTTCCGGTGGTTCAATCGCTAACCTGATTGCTCTTACCGCTGCCAGGGATAGACACGGGGTTAAAGGGGTGAACATTGAGAAAAGCGTTGTGTATTTGAGCCCACAGTTGCACCATTGTAATCTCAAAGCCTTAAGAATCATTGGTCTTGAGGATGTAATTATCCGGGAATTGGAATTAGACGATGGATCACGAATCCTTGCACAGAACCTGAAACACCAACTGGAAGCGGACAAAGCTGCTGGCTTAAATCCTTTTTTACTAATTGCTTCCGCCGGCACGACCGATACCGGGGCTATGGACCCTTTAAATGAGTTGGGAAGCATTGCCCAGGAAAATAATCTTTGGTATCATTTAGATGCGGCTTACGGGGGGTTCTTTATCCTTTGTAAAGAAAAGAAACATCTTTTTAAAGGTATAGAAAGGGCTGATTCTCTTGCAGTAGATCCGCATAAAGGGCTCTTTCTACCCTTTGGACTAGGGGCTGTATTGGTCAAGGACCGAGAGGCCGTTTTTCATTCTCATCACCGTAGTGCTAACTATATGCAGGATGCCATAGAAAATGAGTCCGAAATAAATCCAGCCGATGTCTCACCAGAACTCACCAAGCACTTTCGCGCCTTGCGATTGTGGTTACCACTTCAGCTCCATGGCATAAGACCTTTTGTAGCCTGTTTGGAAGAAAAGCTTTTGCTTACGGCTTATTTTAGGAATAGACTAAAGGAAAAGGGTTTTGCCCTTGGCCCTGAACCCGATCTTTCTGTAAGCTATTTCTGGTGGCCACTTGGCCAAAAAGAAACCGATTTTAATAAAAAGCTGTTGAAAGAGATCCACAATGACGGAACGGTATTCTTTAGCTCCACCAATATCAATGGTCGCTTTGTCATCAGGATGGCTCTTCTGGCTTTCAGGACCAAAATCGAACACGTAGATAAAGCTGTGGAGCTTCTTGATAAAGCCCGTCTTAAATTACTTGGTAGTCCTTAGAATTAACGTCCATTTTGTTTCTTAGCAAATTTTTTAAGAGCGGTGGCTTTGATATATAGGAAACCTCATTTGGGCATTACCCCTTAGTCTGAATCGAAAAATCAACTCCAGACTCCTGACCACATAAAAGAGGTTAATCATTCACCACCGGGGAACGATCTTCACTGTATTTCCAATCACGGTATTTTTGAAGGTCCAGACGTACATATTTTAATAGCGCAGCAAAAACAGCCGCATCATCCAGGTATCCCACGAAAGGCACGAAATCTGGGATGAGATCTATTGGAGAGAGCACATAGAGTAATGCGCCACCTACCGAAGAAATCACCAACCACGGCACATCCTTGTACCTTCCTTTATACCAATCCTGTAGCAGAGTAAATAAATCTACAAAATCCCGGTAATATTCATTGAGGTTCTCTATGTTTAAGAATTTTGAAAATAAAGAGTTCTTTTCTTCAAAAAGCCGTTTCAATTTTTCTCGGGAAAAAGTCTTTTGTCTTTTCTTTAATTCTTTATCGGCTTTCTGATGGGAAAATTCTGACATTTAAATGAAAGTTTTTATTTCGGATAAAATTAAGAATTAATGTTGAGGCTTTTAAAGACCCTCAGGTTTATAACAGAAGATTATGAAAATTCGATTCGAATTTTTACTTTCAAAAAGTACATGAAAATCCCAATAGGAAATACCGAGCTATTGGGTTTTCTTGCAGGGTAATCATTTCACAAAGCCTGTCACCTCAAAACACTTTTGCCAGGGGCAGGCTTTTGCTTAAGCATACTTCGACTATATTAGATAAGCCTTAGCCTAAAAATAATCTAATTAAAACCTTAGCTGTCATAGCTTTCTTTAACTTAGGATTTCATTAACTTAGCTCAAAATTTCTATGTCTTGCGTTTAATATTTTCCCTGCTTTTTACCCTGTTATTCAAGGTGCTTGCTGCCCAGGAACTCCCTCCTGTAATAAATTTTAATTCGAATATTTACGCTGGTGGAAATCAGAACTGGATGATCTCTCAGGGAGCTAATGATAATATTTATGTAGCAAACAGTGCAGGACTGCTGGAATATAATGGAGCGAAATGGACACTCTACCCTGTCCCAAATGAAAGCGTTGTGCGTTCGGTGAAAGTGGTTGATGATTTAATATTCACCGGAGCATATAAAGAGTTAGGTTATTGGCGAGGTGATGATAAAGGGGTGCTTGAATATACAAGTTTGGTTCCCCAGCTTCCTGGTGAATTAAAGGATGGCCAGCAATTCTGGCATATTGAAAATGTAGGAGATATTGTAGTCTTTCATAGCTTTGAGGGCCTTTACCTTTATGATATTCAAAGCAGAAAACTATCTGAATTCCCAATAGCCGAAGGAGTGGTAACCAACCTTTTTCAGACTTCAGGGGATATCTATTACCAGGTAGCCCAAGGGGGGCTCTTCAGTATAAGGAATGGCAAGCCAGAAATAATTATTCCTTCTGAAATCCTAGGAGACCTTGAATTAATGGAGGTCTTCCAAGATGATCAAGGATTGGTGCTCATTACGCGTGATGCACGTTTTTTCAAATGGCAACAAGGAGAATTGAAGCAATATCAGGATGCATTAAGTCGGGAATTAAAGGGGAAAAGCATATTCTCGGCCTTAGCCTTGGAAGATAAAGGCATTTTGCTGGGAACTGTAGAAGACGGAATTTTCCACATCAATACACGCGGGCAAATCCTGCATCATTTCAATCAGGAGAATGGTTTTCTCAACAATACGGTCCTCAGGTTATTTAGTGATCGGAACCAAAATATTTGGGCGGGTCTGGACAATGGACTTAGTGTAATCAACCTGGACTCTCCTTTTAAGATTTACCAGGACCTCTATGGGAAATTGGGAAGCGTTTATACTTCCTTTCAGAATTCCGAGCATTTATACCTGGGAACCAACCAGGGTCTTTACTTTCGTCAAAATGGAGAAGAAGAGTTTAATTTCATAGATGGCAGTAATGGACAAGTTTGGAAACTTAGTTTTATTGATGGAACACTTTTCTTGGGCCATAATACTGGTACCTTTATGGTGGAAGGCACTGAGTTAAAACAAATAGCTGAGCGTTTCGGGACATGGATTATTTTAGAACTTAAGAGTCATCCGGGCTATTACATTCAGGGGCATTATAATGGGTTAAGTCTGCTTAAAAGAACCTCCGAGGGATTTGAAGAGTTACCCATGCTTGAAGGTTTTCCGCATTCCTCAAAATTTATCGTTTCTCAAGAGAATGGCAATATCTGGGTAGGGAATGAGCATAAAGGGGTTTTTAGACTGAGACTGAATAAGGCAATGAATGGGTTCTCTGAAATCCAAAATTATCCATTCGAGGGAGTATCAGGTATTTCTTCCAGTCTTTTTAATTTTAGGGATGAGCTTTATTTTGCCACGAAAGAATATGTTTTCAAGTACTTGCCGGGAGAAGATAAATTCAGTGCTGAAAACGAATTAGCTGATATCCTTAGTACAGAAAAACGTATTTCCGGGAAGTTCGTTAAAGATGATAAAGACGCATTATGGGCCTTTACAGCCAATACTCTATTGAATATCACCCCTGATCCTTTAAGTTCCAAATTCCAAAGCAACACCATATACCTCTCTGAGGAGATCCAAAACATCACCCCCGGATATGAAAACATCGTACCGCTTAACGATGGATCACATCTTTTGGGAATCGCCAATGGCTATCTTAAACTTGTTAAACCTGATTATGAACAGGGAAATTACAGTTTGCGCATAAACAGCATTTACAATGCAGCCCTTGATGAAGAACCTAGGCTTCTTAGCCTTCATAAGGAGGAACCCTTTCATTACAAGACCAATAACATTATCTTTAACTATAGTATTCCTGAATATAAGAAATTCCTCACCCCAGAATACAGTTACCGCCTCTCCGGTTTTACTTCTGCTTGGAGTCCATGGAATGAGATTCCGTCTTCTGAATTTAAAAACCTGCCTTTTGGCGATTATGAATTTGAGGTAAGGGCAAGAATTGGGGATGAAATCGGACCATCGACCACCTATAAGTTCAGTATTGCCCGCCCATGGTATTTAAGTCACATAGCGCTTATAATTTATCTGCTACTCTTTGCAGCTGTACTCTATGGGGTAAATAAGATCTATAAACGCCGTCATGAGAAGTTTGTAGAGGAAAGTGAAAAAGCCCTTAGAATGAAAAATCTTGAGGCTGAAAGAGAGATCATTAAACTTAAGAACAGGGAACTAGAACAGGATATGACCAGTAAGAATAAAGAGCTGGCTGTTTCTACCATGAGTTTGATTAAGAAAAATGAGTTCCTCAATATAATTAAGGATCGTCTTAAGAATTCCGAGCAATCCTCAGAGGTGCGGTCGGTAATGAGGACCATCGATAAAGAGATAAGTGAAGAGGATAACTGGAAATTTTTCAAAAAAGCCTTTAGTAATGCCGATAAGGATTTCTTTAAAAAGATGAAAACAAAGCATCCCGAACTTACCAGTAATGACCTTAAATTATGTGCCTACCTACGCCTTAATCTGAGCTCTAAAGAAATTGCTCCACTTCTCAATATTTCGGTTAAAAGTGTGGAGATAAAACGATATCGTTTGCGGAAAAAGATGGAATTGCCCCGTGAAGTGAATTTAACCGAATATATTCTTCAGGTTTAAAGCTATACAACACCTTATTAAAACTCTACATAAACTCTACACAATCCATAAAAGGCTGTGGGTTTATACCTTATGTTGAAATCTAATGGTATTAGGTATAGTCCTGTTAGGCTCAATTTCCTGGACTATTTCCTTCTTTTTTAATTGCTATTCCCTCTTTTTATCAATCATGTATACTTTTTGTAAAGGTGAGTTTTTACTGCTCTTAACAATTCTTTAATAGATTGCCGTAACAAATTCAAATAATAATTCCAATGAAGAAATTTTTATGTTCAATACTGCTCCTGTTCGGCGGATTTTTCTCGATGCAGGCACAGACCTTTTCAGTAGAAGGGAATGTGACCGATGAGAGTGGAATGCCGCTTTTAGGGGTCAATGTACTTGTTAAAGGAGAGTCCCGTGGAACCACGACTGATTTTGATGGTAATTTTTCCATAAGCGGGGTCAGCGAAGAAAATGTACTTGTTTTATCTTATGTAGGTTTTGAAACTTTGGAGGTTCCCATTACCGGGGATTCCTTCCTTAATATCGTTTTGAAATCAGATTCTGCGGCGCTTGAAGAAGTTGTCGTGATCGGATATGGAACACAACAACGTAAAGATGTTACTGGTGCTGTATCTGTAGTTTCTGGAGAAACTATAGAAGAAATGAAACCAGTAAGACTGGAGCAAGCGCTACAGGGAACCGCAGCCGGTGTGAATGTAACTCCCTCTTCTGGTGCTCCCGGAGCCGGAATTAACATCAACATCCGTGGGGTTGCCTCAAATAGTGTCAATGGACCATTGGTTCTTATTGACGGTTACCAGGGGGATCTGGGTACCCTAAATCCTAATGATGTGGAATCAATCTCTATTCTTAAAGACGCGCAGGCCGCCATTTACGGTATTGCCGGTGCAAATGGAGTGGTACTTATTACTACCAAAGGCGGAAAAAAAGAAATGGCCCCTACTGTACAATATGATACTTATGTAGGAATGCAGGAAACTTCCCGTCAGCTCCCACTTTTGAATGCCACCGAATATGCGTTGCTCTTAAATGAAAGCTATGCCAATAACGGGCAGGCAATTCCATATCCAGATGTTAGTGGTTTTGGAGAAGGCACTGATTTTCAGGATGAAGTATTTGACACTGCACCGATTATTAACCACAATATTACCCTTAGTGGTGGTTCTGAAAAAGTAACGTATTCAGTGGGCGCCTCTCATTTAAACCAGGAAGGGATCATTGGAGGAGATAAATCTGATTTCCAACGTAATATAGCCAGGTTTAATTTAGGAATAGATATCTCTGATGAGTTCAAATTACAAGCCAACTCAATATATACCAGTATTGATCGTCGTTCCATTAATGAGAATGGACTTGGATCGGTCCTATTTAATGCCTTGAATATTGCGCCAACTTTTGCAATAGATCAGGAGGATCTTGATGGAACATTAGGGAATGAAATTATCAACCCGCTTTCTCAGATTGAAAATACGTTCAACGACTATAACCTAAATAAATTCAATGGGTCTTTTAGTTTGGAATATACCCCGATTGAAGAATTAACTTTCACTTCCCGTATTGGTTATAATCTTAGTAACAGTAAAGGAAAGAATTTTTCGCCTATTGTGGATTATGGATCAGGAAAGGTATTTAACGTACCAAGAAGTACGGTAAACCAAAATAGAATTAATGATAATTCTTATACCTATGACCTTTTTGGTACTTACGAGAACACTTTTGATGAGACGCATCATATTACAGCTACTGCTGGGATGACAGTAATTCGTGACTGGGGTGATGGGCTTTTTGCTACCGGTTTTGATGTACCAAACAATTCCTGGGAATTTGCCGATATCAGTCTTACTACCGGAACCAATGATGGTAAAAACAACGGTTCTTATAAGTATGATATTCGCAAACTTTCATTCTTTGGAAGATTGCAGTATGACTATCAGGGGAAATACCTGGTATCGGGAATGCTACGGAGAGACTCTTCTACAAGATTTAGTCCTGACAACCGTGTGGGTACCTTCCCTTCATTTACTGCCGGATGGATTCTTTCAGAGGAGGATTTCTTAGCTTCTTCAGAAGTGATTTCTTTCCTAAAACTAAGAGGAAGTTTTGGGATTCTGGGTAATGATGAAGCAGGAGGTGCCGAGTTTTATCGTTCGCTCCTGGACGGGGAGGCTACATATGTTCTCGATGGAAACCTTGTTAATGGAACGGCACTGGGGAGGATAGCCAACCCCCTTTCAGGCTGGGAAGAATCAGAAAAAACCAATATCGGGTTAGACCTTCGTTTATGGGATGGCCAGGTAGAGATCGAAGCTGATATCTTTAGGGAAGACCGTAAGGATCTTCTGGTTTCAGGAATCCCGGTATCAGGAATTCATGGAGGAGGAGCTCCGGGCTCTGGTTCGCCAACCATTAATGCCGGAACTACCAGAAATGAAGGTTTGGAATTTGCCATCAAATACCGCAATTATGTAAGTGACGATTTTAACTTTAATCTGAGCTATAATGCTACTTTCCTAAACAATGAGGTAACCGCAATTAACGGTGTTGATTTCATCCCTGGTGGACAGTTTGGGGTTGGACAACCTCTGCCTTCACGATTTGAACCAGGTTTTCCAATGGGATATTTCTATGGTTACAAAACCGATGGAATCTTCCAGAACCAGGCTGAGGTGGATGCGCACCCGTCTCAAAAAGAATTGGGTGCTGATGCCGCTCCCGGGGACCTCAGGTATGTAGACCTGGATGGAGACGGGGTGATCACTCCAGATGACCGAACTAATATTGGCGATCCTATTCCGGATGCCACAATGGGATTGAACATCAACCTGAATTATAAGAATTTCGATTTCACGACATATACCTACGCTTCTTTAGGAAATGAAATGGTAAGAAACTATGAAAGAAGTCAACCAAACGTTAACCGACACGCCTATGTAATGGAAAGATGGAGAGGTGAAGGCACCAGTACCGAAGTGCCAAGGCTTACTTCCGGTGCAACTTCAAACCGGGTGCTTTCAGAATTTTACGTAGAAGACGCTTCTTATGTGAGAATTCAGAATATACAATTGGGATATACCTTACCTGAAGACTTTGTTTCTTCGGTAGGCATTCAATCATTGAGATTTTATGCAGCGGTAAATAACCTGTATACTTTTACTGATTATAAAGGATTTGATCCTGCCGCTTCGACTGGCGCGCCTATCGGTGGAGGAATTGATTTTGGGTTCTACCCTGTTCCACGCATTTATATGGCCGGACTAAACTTAAAATTCTAAAATACTGAGCGATGAAAATATATAATTTAAAAATGAAATCCGTTCTTCTGCTATTGGCCGTGATTACTTTCACTGGCTGTAGTGAGGATTATCTGGATAAGACCGAGGAATACAATATCAACTCGGAGAATTATTTTAATTCTGAAGATGATTATTATAACGCTCTAATCGGAGTTTATGATATCCTTCAATCCACTTATGTAAATGTGCTGCTGGGTGAGATCGCTTCAGATAATACCCTGAGTGGGGGAGAAAGTGCTACCGACGTTATTGGTTTTCAACAGGTAGATGAAATGTCACACACTCCAATTAATGACAACCTGGATGATGTCTGGGATTGGAATTTTGCTGGAGTGCAACGTGCCAATTACATCCTGGAATTTGAAGATAAAACCGAGTTTGAAGGTAAAGAAACCATTATAGCGGAAACTAAATTCCTGAGAGCTTATTTTACTTTTGAACTCCTAAAATGGTTTGGTCCTATTCCTATCAAGGGGGATGAGCGTTTTGTGCTTGGCGATGAGCAATCTATCCCTAGGGCTTCAAGAGAAGAGGTTTATACCCAAATTGAATCTGATCTTCAGTTTGCTATAGATAATCTTGACTACACAGCTCCTCAAACGGGCCGTGCAACCAAAGGTGCTGCTATGGCACTGAAAGGAAAGGTACACCTGTACCAGGAAGAATTTGATGCAGCTGCAGATGTCCTTACCACTTTGATAGATAACGGGCCCTATGCACTTTCAGATTTTGAAACCCTTTTTGAACAAGAAGGTGAAAATAATGAAGAATCGGTTTTTGAAGTTCAATATACTGGAGAGGAAGGAGCCGGATTCGGATGTCTTCAGTGTAGTGAAGGAAACGTTGCAGTAGGATTCCAGGGAATAAGAAACTATAGTGGGCCATTGTTTGAGTCAGGCTTTAGTTTTAATGTACCTACCCAGGAAGCTTATGATATGTTTTCTGATGAGGATATCAGGAGAGACCTATCAATCCTGGATATTGAAGCCTGGGCTGCTGAAACCGGAGCTTCTTATGGGGAAGGTTACAAGCATACCGGGTATTTCAACAGGAAATATCTTCCGAGGAAAAATGACAATATGGGAGATGCAAACCTTACCCAGCCTAATAACTACCGGGCGATTCGCTATGCAGATGTGTTGCTAATGGCTGCTGAGGCACTTAACCGTAAGCCTAGTCCGAATGATCAGCTTGCGCAAGATTACCTTAATGAGGTTCGCAAAAGAGCAGGTTTAAGGGAAGTGGAAAATTCAGGAGAGGCGCTTACCGAAATAATTTACCAGGAGAGAAGAAAAGAATTAGTAGGGGAAGGACACCGTTTCTTTGACCTGGTAAGAACTGGTAGAGCAGCGGCTAACATAGACGGATTTACTTCAGGAAAAAATGAAGTTTTCCCGATTCCACTGGAAGAAATAGAATTTTCTCAGGGTAACTGGGAGCAGAACCCCGGATACTAAAAAATAACAATTATGAAAAAATACTATAAAATAATTTTTGCCTTACTACTTACAATGCCTTTTGTAAGTTGTGAGAGTGATGACGATTCCATGGTAGACCTAAATCAGATTGAAGATCCAGCTGAATTGGGAGCTACCTTTCAGATCACCCAGGATAATTCTGGTCTTGTGACTATTATGCCAAAGGGCGAAAGCGCTAATATGTTTAGTGTAGATTTTGGCGATGGAAGTGATGTTGCTTCAGAAATCCGACCTGGAGAAAGCGTGGATCATGTTTACCCGGAAGGTCAGTTTGAAGTGGGGATCACCGGAACCAATTTAAATGGAGTTTCGGCAGGGGGTAAACAAGCCCTTATTGTTTCTTTCCGTCAACCTGAAGATCTTGTTTTTTCAATTACAGAAGCAGAGGACGATAACTATACGATAAGCGTCTCAGCAGAAGCTGAGTATGCCGGGATGTTCAATATTTATTTCGGTGATGAACAGGATGAAGAGCCTACGCCATTGATGATCGGTGAATCTGTTACTCATACTTACGATGCTATTGGTGATTATAATGTTCGGGTAGTGGCCTTAAGTGGCGGCGCTGCAACATTAGAAAAAACCCAAGTGGTTTCCATTACCGATCCTTTATTCCTACCTATCGATTTCGAATCAGAAACCTTAGCTTATTCTTTTTCTAATTTTGGTGGAGGAGAAGGAGCCGGTGTACCGGTAATCGATAACCCAGATCCATCTGGAGCCGATACCAGTGATAAAGTTTCCACTACCAATACTAGTGATAAAGTTGCTTCCTATACCAAACCGGAAGGTTCCGAAACCTGGGCCGGTACATCCATCGTTTTAGATGAACCTATTGATTTCTCCTCCGGACGCTATGTAAGCGTAGATGTATGGTCACCTATGGCAGGAGCTGAGGTCTTGTTTAAAATTGAAGATCTGGATAATGCCGATATTAATGTTGAGGCATTTGCAACCACTACCTTAAGTGGGGCATGGGAAACCCTAATCTTTGATTTGAATTCCATCGACCCATCGGTAGATTACAAGAAGGTGGCATTGTTCTTTAATTTTGGTGTTCCTGGAACTGGAGAAACCTATTATTTTGATAATATCAAGACCACAAAACTGGAATTGCTGAGCCTGCCACTAGACTTTGAATCAGAAAACCTGACCTATGAATGGGGCGGTTTTGGAGGCGCCGGTGGTGCCGTAATCGATAATCCGGATGTCACTGGTGCAAATAACAGCGCTAAAGTTACTGAACTAACTAAAGGTGATGGCGCTGAAACCTGGGCCGGAATCTCTCTTAACCTGGATCAAACCATTGATTTCTCTAATGGGACTACTGTAAAAATGAAAGTTTGGTCTCCCAAAGCAGGAACCCCAATTCTTTTCAAGCTGGAAGATTCCCAGTCTGCACCTAATGATCAGGGTAATCCTTCGGTGGTAGCTGAAGTCGAAAAGCTTACCACGACTTCTAACCAATGGGAAGAGATGAGTTTTGATCTTACCGAGTTTAATGATTTCAGTGTAAGTAATAACTATGACAGGCTGATCGTATTCTATGATTTTGGAAATCCAGGAGACGGATCTTCTTTCTATTTTGATGATATTCAACTTGTTTCTAATGTGGAGCCTACTTCCGTAGCACTTCCACTATTCTTTGAATCCGAAAATCTTTCCTATTCCTGGGGTGGTTTTGGAGGTGCTTCAGGTAATGTTATACCAAACCCTGACCCATCAGGAATTAATAGTAGTGCTAAAGTAAGTGAGCTAATCAAAACTGATGGTGCAGAAACCTGGGCCGGGATCTCGATGGATCTTGATCAAGTGGTTAATTTCACAAGCGGAACTACCATAAAAATGAAAACCTGGTCACCTAAAGAGGGTGCACCTGTGCTATTCAAATTTGAAGATTCTCAGTCAGAACCTAATGCGGATGGTAATCCTTCAGTAGTGGTTGAGGTATTTCAGAATACGACTACCGCTAACCAATGGGAAGAGATGAGCTTTGATCTTACCAGTTTTGATGCCTTTAATCCCGGTGCGAATTATGACAGGGTGGTAATATTCTACGACTTTGGTACTTCCGGAGAAGGTTCAAGCTTCTACTTTGACGATATTCTACTTACGAAATAAAATTAATAAAAATGAAAAATATAATTCAAACAGGTCTTGTAGCACTTCTGCTGGTATTTACCAGTGCATGCTCCAATGACGATTACGATATCGGCGAAATAAGCGCTCCCACCGAGCTGCAAGTCGAAACAGATATCGCGGGTCAATCAGACGATATGCTCGAAGGAGACGGTAGCGGTGAAGTAACCTTTACTGCAACTGCACAGGGGGCCATGACTTATAAATTCGTCTTTGAAAATGGAACCACGATAACTACAGCAAGTGGGGTATATAAGCACCAATTTTCTGAAACTGGCACCAAAAAATATACCGTTAACATAATAGCCTACGGTCCTGGTGGAACTGCCAGCTCTACAACGGTAGAGGTTGAGGTCCTGGTAACTTATGAACCACCTGCAGATTTAATTGAGAAATTAGTTGGAGATGGGGCAAAAGAATGGCGAATTAAAGCTGAAGCTGCCGGTCACTTTGGCCTTGGTCCAGTAGGAGGGAATACCCCTACAGAATGGTATGGTGCAGGTCCCAATGAAAAGTCTGGTGTAGGAATGTATGATGATAGATATATCTTTGAGGAAGATGGTACCTTTGTTCATATAACCAATAACACTAATGATGATCAAGATGTTAACCCTTCAGGAGATGTCTTTGGAAGAGCAGGCCTTGTTGACCAATTAGGAGTAAGCTGTGATTGTGAGGTTCAGGGTGATGATGTTCTTAATATCCCTTATGATGATTATACAGAAAACTGGTTTATTTCCGCTCCTGGAGGTAAGGAAACGATTAATCTTACCGGATTAGGTTTTATTGGCTATTACATTGGTGGCGATCACCGATATGAAATATTCGATCGTTCTGGTACTGATGAGTTAATCCTCAGAGCTACAGATGGTAATGGTGATTTCGACTGGTGGTTCATTCTTACTTCCGATTCAGCTGAGGAGGAATTTGAATCAGCCTATTCAGAATTGCTTTGGGAAGCCAATTTTGATACCGACGGGGATCTAGATCCTGCAGTTTGGAACTTCGAAACCGGTAACAACGATGGCTGGGGTAACCAAGAGTCTCAATACTACACCCAAGACAACGCGGTAGTTAGTGGAGGGAATCTTGTAATCACCGCTAAAGCTGAAGGCAGAGAAGGTTTTGATTATACTTCTTCAAGAGTTACCACTCAGGACAATTTCGAGTTCACCTATGGAAGAGTAGAAGCCCGTGCTAAACTACCTCAGGGTGAGGGCACTTGGCCGGCGATCTGGATGCTTGGGTCCGACTTTGATGAAGTGGGATGGCCGCAAACCGGTGAAATAGATATTATGGAACATGCTGGAAACGAGCAGAACCTAATCCACGGCACCCTTCACTACGAAGGAAGGTCTGGAGGGAATGCCGATGGGAATACCATAATGGTTGATGGCGTAAGCGATGACTTCCATGTCTACAGCATGGAGTGGTCTCCTGAGCGTATCGTATTCCTGGTAGACGGGAAGGTTTATCACACTTATGAGAATACTCCTGATTCCCCTTTCAATAAAGACTTCTTTCTTATCCTGAATGTAGCGATGGGTGGAACCTTTGGAGGAGATATTGATCCTGATTTCGGAGAATCTTCAATGGAAGTGGATTACATCAGAGTATTTCAATAAACCTTGAGAATTAGCCAGAAGTTCTGGTAGTCAAAGAGACCTGGACACCCTCGTAAGCTGGGGGTTCGTCCAGGTTCATAGAAGAATATAACTGATGAATTCCAGGCAGGAAATTGATCAGAAGGGCTAACCTATAAAATAATTTAAGATGAAAAATATTAACCTGATGGTCCTTTTCCTTTTCGGAAGCCTTATGCTTACAGGACAAAATTCAGAAATACCAAGCTCTGTCAACAATGTGGAGACCAAAGTAGATTCCGTATTATCCTTAATGACTCTTGAGGAGAAAATAGGGCAGCTGGTACAATACAACGGCAGTTGGGACCTCACTGGCCCAGCTTCTGAAATGAACAACAAAGAAAAAGAAGATAATATCAAAAATGGTCGTGTTGGTGCTATGCTGAATGTCCTTTCAGCAGAGGCTACGGCCGAAGCACAAAAGCTGGTTATGGAAAACTCCCGGCTAAAGATTCCAATGATGTTTGGTTATGATGTAATTCATGGCTACAAGACTATGTTTCCGGTACCCCTAGGGGAAACGGCCAGCTGGGATCTGGAAGCAATGGAAGAATCAGCCAGGATAGCCGCATTGGAATCAGTTGCTGAAGGGGTAAACTGGACTTTCTCTCCAATGATAGACATTTCTCGTGATGCCCGTTGGGGTAGAATTATGGAAGGATCAGGAGAAGATCCCTATCTCACTGCACAAGTAGCCGTTGCTAAAGTGAAAGGTTACCAGGGTAATGATCTGGCTGATGAAAAGACCATTGCCGCTACCGCAAAACATTTTGTGGGATACGGATTGGCCGAAGGAGGACGTGATTATAATACGGTGCATATCGGTGAAAATGAACTTCATAATACCCTTTTGCCTCCTTTTGAGGCTGCCGCCAAAGCGGGAGTTGCGACGGTAATGAACGCTTTTAATGATATTGACGGTACCCCGGCAACTGGACATAAAGTTTTACAAAGGGATATCCTTAAAGGAGAATGGGACTGGGATGGATTTGTGGTTTCAGACTGGGGGTCTATTCCAGAAATGATAGCACACGGTTTGGCAAAAGATAAAAAGCAGGCAGCCCAAATAGCCCTTAATGCCGGGAGTGATATGGATATGGAAGGTGGCGCTTATGAATCAAGCCTTGAAGAACTGGTAAAGGAAGGGGAAATCAGCATCAGGAATATAGATGATGCGGTGAGAAGGGTGCTGAGAGTTAAATTCAAAATGGGACTTTTCGATGATCCTTATCGCTATTCTAATGCCGATCTTCAGAAGGAGATTCCTTATCAGGAGCATAGGGAAGTTGCCCGGGATATTGCACGAAAATCTATTGTGCTTCTAAAAAATGAAAAGGAATTCCTTCCGCTTAAACCTTCCGTAAAAAATATTGCCGTTATCGGACCACTGGCCGATGATAAAGATTCTCCAATAGGAAACTGGAGAGCGCAGGGAGAAGCTAATTCGGCTATATCGGTTTTAGAAGGACTCAAAAATGCTGCCGGGGATGATGTCAATATCAGCTATGCTAAAGGCGCTGATCATGGGATTGGAGAAAGAAATTTCTTAATGCCTTTAAAAATCAATAAAACCGACAGATCAGGTTTTGAAGAGGCTATAAACACTGCTGCTGAAGCCGACCTAGTTGTGATGGCTCTTGGAGAAGACGCATTTCAGGCGGGTGAAGGCAGGAGTCAGGTGAATATAGGCCTTGCAGGACTTCAGCAGGAATTGCTGGAAGAGATCTATAAGGTGAATCAGAATATTGTATTAGTCCTTATCAATGGAAGGCCATTGGAAATCAGCTGGGCTTCCGAAAATATTCCGGCTATTACCGTAGCCTGGCAACTCGGAACTGAGAGTGGAAACGCAATCGCTGATGTGCTTTTTGGAAAGTATAACCCTTCAGGTAAGCTTCCTGTTTCCTTCCCAAGGGCTGTGGGTCAGGAACCTTTATATTATAATCAGAAGAATACCGGACGACCTTCAAATGATAAGCACGTGACTTATTCTGCATATACAGATGAGAAGAAGGACGCCCTTTATCCTTTTGGGTATGGTCTTAGTTACACCGATTTTGAATATGGAGCGCTTAGCCTTTCTTCTGAAGAAATGGAAGCAGGTAGTAGTATTCAGGCTAGTGTAGTTTTAACTAATACCGGTGATAGGGAAGGAAAGGAAATCGTGCAACTCTATATCCGAGATCTCGTAGCCAGTACTACCCGTCCGGTAAAAGAACTTAAGGGTTTTGAGGCGGTCACACTGGCTCCGGGAGAGCGCAAACGTATTGAATTCACCATAGATGAAGAAATGCTTAAATTCTATAATGCCAATAAAAGATGGGAAGCAGAAGCCGGGGATTTTGAAGTCTTTATTGGTGGAAATTCACGTGACCTGCAAAAGGCAGGGTTCAGCCTAAAGGAAAGCGAAGTGATCTTTGAAGACCATTTTGAGGGCGATGAACTCAATATGGAATATTGGAATTACGAAGAAGGCAATGGCTGTCCCAACCTTTGCGGATGGGGCAATAATGAACGCCAGGGATATTACCGTGAGTTTGTAAAAGTCCAAGACGGTAAACTTATCATTAAAGCCGTTAAAGAAGGCGATAAATATTTCTCAGGTAAGATAAATACCAAAGATAAAGTTGAATTTAAGTACGGTAGTGTTGAGGTGCGTGCTAAGCTACCTGATGGCTACGGGCTATGGCCGGCGATCTGGATGTTGGGTGACAATATTGACCAAGTAGGCTGGCCTGCTTCCGGCGAGATCGACATAATGGAGTTTGTAGGCAGACAACCAGATACGCTTCATAATGCCTTGCATACTCCGGCAAGCCATGGTGAGACCGAAAATATTAAAAGTACGCCAGTTCCGGGAATAACGGAAGATTTCCATGTCTTTAGAATGGACTGGAGTGAAGAGGCCATCGAATTCTTTATCAACGATGAAAAGACCTATACCTTTTCTCCCAAAGAAAAGAATGAAGAGACCTACCCTTATAATCATCCGTTCTACCTACTATTAAACCTTGCAGTGGGAGGGAATTTTGGAGGCCCGGAGGTAGATGACTCTATCTTCCCTGCAGAATTCATTATCGATTATGTGAAGGTTTCCAAACGATAACCTGAATATTTCCGATTTTTTAGCCGCTTCCGTTGGGAGCGGCTTATTTTTTTCCATAAACCGCTACGATGAAATCCCCGTCTAAATACTTTTCAGGATCAATCATACTCTGTAGCATAACCCCTTTTTTATTCGATTCCAGGATGATCTGGGCACATTGAAGCAGGCCAGCAGCAGTAGAGGTTTGAATTGCCCTGAATTTATATCTTCCTACCTGGAGTGGTGATATGCATTTGGAAATCTCCCGTCTTTGAAGAATGCCGGATTTATCTTTTCCTTCTACGGCTGCATAGAGGATGATCTGGTCATCCTCTATATTCGGGATATTCGCCTGCATTATTTCCTGTAATTCATTTATAGCCTTCGGTCCTCTTCCGGTTTTTTTCACTTGTTCTTTTACCCAAGTGAAATGTCCAGGATGTCTTAAGGTTTTATAATCGAGATGACATACCTTTCCTTCCAGGGCATCCGGGAGATCTGCTGCTCCTCCGGAGGTCAGGTCTTCTTCATAGGTGATTCCATCAATGATAATTCGGTTGGTTTCCGATAAGGATGCCAGACTGGTCTTTTTGTAATTGCGCAGGACCAAGGCTTTATTCAAATACTCGGTAGCCACCCCAACAGGACTCCAGGTGAAGCCGTAGTAGTGAGGAGATACCGCATTCTTTGTGAGGGCGCCAACTTTAAATTCCATTTTATCAATTATTTCCACATCGAACTCTTTACAAAAGTCCCGGTAAAGTGCCATTGCCAGAATATTGATGTATCCGGGTGCTAAACCACTTTGAAGTACCAGTCCTGATTCTGCTTTCCGTGCCATTTTCATGATTTGCTCAGTCTCAGCAACATATTCAGTGAGGTTGACGTAATGTAATTTATAGTCAATTGCTAGCTTGGCCATTTTTGGGGCCAGACTCCCTGGTAAACAATCCAGGATAATATCTGCTTTTTGAAATAAATCTTTCATTTCCTTGGTTACCTTATCCTCGGGTAGATGGAAAGCTTTGATTTCACAGTTTTTCGAAGTGCCCTCGCTTACCCATTTAGCTACTTCCTGAGCTTTAAGGAATGTGCGGTTTCCAATATAAATAGAGGGGGGGACACGGCTCCATTCTGCCAGAAGGAAGGCGGCGGATTCAGCAATTCCACCGGCACCGGCTATAATGATATGATAATGTTGTTTCATATTCTTAAGTTACGAAAATTTAGAACTCAAGACGTTTTTGTCTTCATATTATGTTGGACTTGGAATTTTCGACCTCAAATGTAGTATATTGAACAAATGAACCTGAAACCAGAAATCCTCGAAAGTTTAATTTCTTTCCGGAGGTTGCTACACATGCAGCCTGAAGTCTCTGGAGAGGAACATTTAACTGCGGCAAAAGTAGGTGCCTATCTCCAGGAATTAAAACCAATCCGGGTCGAGTATGGGGTAAACTCTCAGGGCCTTATGGGCGTTTTCGATAGCGGAAAAGAGGGGAAAACCATAATATTCAGAGCAGAACTTGATGCTTTACCCATTTGCGAGTCTAATGATTTTCCCCATAGGTCCCTTGTGGAGGGTGTATCTCATAAATGCGGACATGACGGGCATACCACTATTCTATTGGGACTCGCTCATTGTCTGGTGGAACACCCACCTGAAAGTGGAAAGGTAGTTTTGTTGTTCCAGCCATCAGAAGAGACGGGAGAAGGTGCAGCGGCTATTCTCAGGGAAAGGTTTTTTCAAGACCTTAAACCTGATCTTATTATCGGGCTTCATAACTTACCGGGTTTTCCTTTAAAGGAGGTTCTGATAAAAAACGGGGCTTTTACTGCATCAGTGACCAGTTTGGTGATCAAACTTAATGGGAAAACTGCCCATGCCGCTGAACCCGAAAACGGCATCAATCCTGGGCAAGCTGTGGCAGAAATCCTAATGCAATTTCAACTTTGGTCTAATAATCGACCTGAGGAGAAAGATTTTAAACTCATCACTCTGGTACACCTCGAACTTGGAAGCATCGCTTATGGTGTTTCTGCCGGGGCAGCGGAATTACGGTTTACGCTACGTACCTGGACCCAGGGCCATATGGAGGGGTTAAAAGACCAGATAAAGGAATTTTTGGGCCGCATTGAAAAAGCATACTCACTAAGGGTTAATTATTATTATACCCAGGAATTTAAGGCTACCCATAACTTAGCCGAAGCTGTGGAGGCAATCAGATCGGCAGGGAAAAAGTTAGGATTAAATGTAAGGGAGTTAGATCAACCTTTTAAATGGGGAGAAGATTTTGGGCTTTTTACTCAGCATTTCCACGGGGCATTTTTTGGTCTTGGGGGCGGTCAAAGGCAACCAGCTCTTCATAACCCTGATTATGATTTTCCGGATGAACTAATCGCAACCGGGATTTCAATTTTTTATGAAATATATCGCAGTCATTTAAAAGTCTAGTTAACCCTTTTATTTCCAAAGCTTTCCCAGGAAGGTGATTAAAAATCTGTGAAAATTCAGTAAATTTAAGGAGCGCTTACTATCGTTCTTCTATGGAAACTAAATAAAGGTTAAGATTATGGAAATGAAATGGTCTTTAAACCTCGGACGAATAGCCGGGATAAAGGTATCGGTACATTGGACTTTTATGATTCTACTGGTATGGATATTTATTCTGCATTACCGACTGGAGCAGGACATGGTCCAGGGTTTATTAGGAGTAGTCTTTATCCTTGCACTTTTTCTCTGTGTTACACTTCACGAATTTGGACACGCCCTAACAGCCAAAAGGTTCGATATAGATACAAAAAGCATTACCCTTTTGCCTATTGGCGGGCTGGCACGTCTAGAAAAATTTCCTGAGAAGCCTATGCAGGAACTTTTAGTAGCTATTGCAGGTCCCCTGGTGAACCTGGTTATAAGTATTTTAATTTTTTTAGCACTGTGGGCTTTTAATGCTGTTCCGGTTTTTTCGGATGCGCTCGACCTTATGAACTTTAGGGGAGTGGGATTTTGGTATAACCTGCTATTTGCTAATATGATTCTGGCAGTATTCAATCTTATTCCGGCTTTTCCTATGGATGGCGGAAGAATTTTACGAGCCTTGTTGCTCTTTAAGTTTGAACGAGGGAAGGCTACGAAAATCGCAGCAGGCATTGGACAGTTTTTGGCTATCGGATTTGTTTTTCTTGGCCTATATGCCAATATTTTCCTGGTGTTTATAGGAATCTTCATCTATTTAGGGGCAGGGGCTGAGGCAGAAATGGAAATGACAAAAACCTCACTGACCGGATACAAAGTAAATGATATATTAATGAAGCAGTTTGCTCAGCTTAGTCCTTTGGATACCCTGGACAAGGCTGTAAAACTACTTCTAGACGGGCAGGCCCACGATTTTCTGATCGTCGAGGGTCATAAAGTACTGGGCATTTTAAGCCGGAATGATCTGATAAAGGGATTATCGGAAAAAGGCAATTCCTCTTCCGTGAGGGATGCCATGCAAACTGACTTTATAATTCTCGATCCAGAAATGCCTTTGCAGGAGGTATACCAACAAATTTTGACGCAACGTATTTCAGTGGCACCTGTAGTTCAAAACGGAGAGCTCCTGGGAATAATTGACAAGGAAAATATTTATGAATTTATCCTTGTGAAAGAGGCGATGGGAAAACAGTTGGATATCGAAGAGCTCAAAGCAAAATATGAGGTCCCCGAAAGGCTTTCCTGAATTCCTTTTATGATGCCTGATCTATTTCTTAGGCTGGCAAAATATAAGATTTAATATAAACTATTTATGCTAGAGACCTTTTAGCTTTCTTGCGCCACCTTTTTTACTCTTTCTATAGAATCTGCCTTTGATAGCGATAACCGAATGGTGCTGTCTTCCTCTGCTTTGAGGTCATGAGGAATACTGGCCTCTAGCGAAACCAGATCACCTTTCTCAAGGTTAAGAATTTTGCCGTTGACACCGAAAGAAATGCTGCCTTCGAAGATTTCTACCATGATCGGATAAGAGGTCTTATGCTCCTTCATCACCTGGCCTTTTTTCATCACAATACGTATTTCCTTGCTGGAGTTAGTATCCAGAAGAATTTCAACCACTGGTTTTTCATCATTGTATGAGAGGTTTTTGGTAAGAGAAGCGCTTTTCATAATTCAAAGGGATTTATTTATTCATAGCTGAAGATACTAAAAATGTTTGGCAATGAATAAATACCCGCTTTTAGACAAATTTCTAAAATATGATTCTGCTCATATTTTAATGCCTGTTGAATCTTCACCTTTATCGGCTTAAAATTATCTGTGTTATGAATACATTATCTCCGCATCAGTTCCATATACCGGTTATGGGCATAGCTTTTACTATTGATTCGCCTGTAAAGGTAGCCGCCTTTGGTATAAGCTCGGCCCTTTCCATTATTGAGGATAACCTTATCGAGACAATGCGAAAATATTATTATCAGGATACCGGGGAAACCTATGTGCCGATCACAACAAAGGAAGCTAATTATCGTTCACGGCGAATTACCGACTACCTGAACCTGGTTAATCGCAATGTTCAGAAACGCCTGGAAAAAATAAGGAACTCAGCTTTTGAGACAGGATCTGATCTGGTAAAGTATTTTGAGATGTTACCGGAAAACAGTGGATTAAAGGAGAAATACCGGGAATTTATTAAAACAAGTGATGCAGAGTTGAAAAGGTCTTTGGAAAAGTTGCTACGTACAGAGGTTAAGGCCGGTGCTATTGAGGTGAATATAATGACCAAAGTAGATAAGAACAATTTTGATCAATCCGGTGAGCTTATCGCCAACGGTTCAGATGCCCTAGAGGCTTTGAAGGCTTATGCCAAAAGCAGTCTTGATAATTCTGCTGTAATATTTTCTGCTGGGATGAACCCCAGGCTTTATAATTATCTAGAAGATTTCAGGGAATTCGATGCCACGGCCTGGGGCAATTTCAGTAAACGAATTGTAATCAAAGTGAGTGATTACCGTTCTGCACTAATCCAGGGGAAATATCTTGCCAAAAAGGGTATTTGGGTGAGTGAATTTAGGATAGAATCAGGACTGAATTGCGGAGGGCACGCCTTTGCCACTCAGGGCTTATTACTGGGGCCTATTCTGGAGGAATTCAGCGGAAAAAGAGCGGAACTGGCCCAGGAGCTTTTTAAACTTTATAATCCGGCGATCAAAGCTAAAGGACAGGCCGGATTTGAAAAACCACATCCCATAAAAATAACGGTCCAAGGTGGGATAGGTACGGCTGAAGAAGCAGTATTTCTGCAACAAAAATACAAGGTGGATAGTACCGGTTGGGGTACTCCCTTTTTACTTTGTCCTGAAGCGACAACCGTGGATGAAAATACTCTTGAGCTTTTAAGCAAAGCAGAAGAAAAGGATGTGGTATTGAGTAAAAATTCACCCCTGGGAGTTCGTTTTAATTATCTTAAAGATACTAGTGGCGAAAAGGAGAAGATAGAGAGAATTGCAAAGGGTAAACCCGGAAGCCCCTGTACTGAAAAGTACCTTGTTTCCAATACCGAATTCACTGAGCAACCTATATGTACGGCGTCCACAAAATATCAAAAGCTTAAGATAAAACAATTGGAGGAGGCCGGACTGCCGGAGAAGGAATTTAAAAAACAGCTGGATGAGGTGCTTGCAAAAGAATGTCTTTGTATAGGCCTTAGCAATGCCGCGCCGGTGACCTATAAGGAGCCTTTTCTCAAGAAACTCGAAGCAGTGACCATCTGTCCGGGGCCAAATATCGCAAATTACTCAAAGATTGCTTCCCTACAGGAAATGACCGATCATATATATGGAAGAAAAGATCTACTAAGTAATAAAGCCAGGCCACACATGTTTATTAAAGAGCTTGAACTTTACCTGGATTATTTCCAGGAAGAATTGGAAGAGATAAAGAATCCTGATAAGAAAGACCTTCGATATCAAAATAATTTTGCTAAAAGCCTTAAGGAAGGCATTGAATATTATCGTGGCTTACTTAAGCAGTACTCCTTCCCCAATGGATTTAAAAATTCCCTTGATTCCGCTGAAAAAAGGTTAGAAGAAATGTCAGTACTTTCTTAGCAGATAATGAAATAGGAGATTGACGCTTTGGGCCAGCTTAGGGGGTGGTATGCTCGAAAATCATACGGATAAGTGTTTCCAAGCTTTGCTACCCCCTTTTATCAGCAGCAAGACTATAAACCCAACCACCATTCCGGATAGGAATTCTACCAGGATCCCGGGGAAATTATCCAGAAGTCCGTGAAAAAAATCAATATTATGTACAAAGATGCCTCCTGAGACTAAAAGTAAAGCTATGGTTCCAATTATGGTAAGGCCTTTAATAACCTTAGGCAAAGCATTAACTAGGAATTGACCAATCGTATCGGAAAGACTTTTTTCCTTTTCATTTAATTCGATTAGCTTGAGTCCGTAATCGTCCATTCTTACTATTAAAGCTACAATTCCATAAACTCCCACAGTAGCGATTAAGGCGATAATGGTAACCACGAGAATTTTGGTTACCAGATCCTGCTCTTCAACACTACTCAGTGCTATGATCACAATTTCTACCGAAAGTATGAAATCAGTAAGAATTGCAGATTTAATTTTCTCTTTTTCCTTACTAAGAACTTCTTCTTTGGAGGGCTTTTCAAGTTTTGGCTTTTCGGTTCGAGGGGGAGGATTAAAATAATGAAATATCTTCTCAGCACCTTCGTATGCCAGGTACAAACCACCAATTACTAAAATAACTTTAATAGCGACAGGAAAGAAAGCGCTCAGTAAAAATGCAAGGGGTAAGATAATTAACTTATTGAGAAAGGAACCCTTGGTGATGGCCCAGAGCACTGGTAATTCCCGGGAAGACACAAACCCGGAAGCTTTTTCAGCATTCACAGCTAAGTCATCCCCTAAGAGACCTGCAGTTTTTTTTCCGGCAACTTTACTCATCATCGCTACATCATCCATTAAAGTTGCAATATCATCCAGAAGTGCAAATAATCCAGAGGCCATAAGAATTAGGTTTTTAAAGGGCAAGATAAGTTTTTAGCTTGTAGATCAATAGTCTTTTTTACGGAATGATTAGCGATGAATAAACTTTTAGGAGATCATTTTATTTTAATATACCTGGGCTTATAGGATTGGTTTGAAGCTAAACAGGGTGTAATTTGGTTTTTGGATCCTACTTGAGTCAGGTAAAAAAGGCTTTATTATTTGTTTTCCAGGGGCATTTTAAAAGTAAATTGGGTCTTTTCTTCGTTCGAACTTACCTGCATTTCACCGCCATGGGCACGGGCGATTTCGGAGGTGATAAAAAGCCCCAATCCGAGGCCCTGCTTTCCCGGTTTAACCTTTTCCCGGTAAAAAGGCTGAAAAAGATGCTTTTTAGCGGCATCGGGGATCTTTTTTCCTGCGTTGATAACCGAAAGGCTAAAGGTCTCGTTTTTGGAAGTAACCTTTACTTTGATGGGATGCTTTTTCGAACCATGAATAGCGGCATTGGCCAAAAGGTTGGAAAATAATTGTCCAATCCGGTTCTGATCACATGGAACCACTTTTTGCAGGTTGATATCTAACTTAATTTCGTGACCAGGGGAAATCACCTTTACTTCTTTAATAACCTGTTCGAGGGTTGTTTGTAAAGTATCCTGGCAGGGTTTTCGTTCTATTTTTATTCCCTGACCCAACCGGCCTCGGGCAAAGTCCAGGATATTTTCAATTAACCCGGCCATTCTATAACTAGTGCTTTTTATTATACCCGCATGTTGCTGTATAATTTCATTATCTGATACTTTCAATAAAAGGTCGGCACTCATTCGGGTTGTGGCAATGGGATTTTTAAGATCATGGCCAAGGATGGCTATAAACTGTTCCCGGAGTTCAGAATTGTGTTTCTCTTCGGCCAGTTCTTCGGCAGAGACCTGCATTTCTTCGATTGCATTTAAATGAAAGGAAATCAGATCGGAAAAAAGGTGGAACATGTTTTCTATTTCAGGTGTCTCCACTTTAGCTGGATTAGGATCGATGGCACACAAGGTTCCGAAAAAACTACCATCTTTTCTGAAGATAGGATAGGAGACATAGCTTTGAAAACCATACATAGCTGGAGTCGGATGACTGCAGTAAAGTTGATCCTTTGAAACGTCTTCAATAAAAACCGCCTCCTCACTTAATCTTACTTCATGACAAATAGTGGTTTCAACCTCTAGTTCGTCACCTGGGTTTAGGCCAAAAGCAATATCATCTTTCACACTACAGGTTATCCAGGTCTCATCTGTAACCCTTGCTATGGCGGCAAAACCCATTCCTGTAGTTCGGCAGATCTGGTCTAACAACCTTGGAACAATGGGGATCTGTCTCACATTTTCAATATCTGAGTATAGATTCTTACGGAGGTTTAATTGTTTGCTGATAAGCGGTGTATTTCTGAAATTAATTTTCAAAAATAAGTATTTTTTTTCAGTCTCTTTTAAAAGTACTCTTCGTGGTATTCTTATCCTTTTATCTCCAGACTACTGTATCCCTGACCGTTTCGTTGTAATTGTATTTGTATTGCGATACGTTCCTTTAGGGAGTCCACGTGGCTGATAATTCCGATCATTTTTGAGGATTCTGCCTGAAGTTTCTCCAGGGTGTCAAGGGTTTGGTCGAGAGTTTCCGGGTCGAGCGTACCAAAGCCTTCGTCAATGAATAGGGAATTAATCTCCACATTTCGCGAGGCAAGGTCGGATAAGGCTAGGGCCATAGATAGGCTCAATATAAAAGTCTCCCCTCCTGATAGGGTTTTAACCGAACGCCGTTGTCCCCCCATGTGCTCGTCTATAGCTACAAGGCCATCATCTTCTTCCTCTTCAGGTTTGTCAATGTGATAACGGTCACTGAGGTCCTTTAACCTATGATTAGCAAGGTGAAGGAGTTGGATTAAACTAAGATCCTGGGCAAAGTCATTGAATTTTTTTCCTTTTGAATCTCCAATAAGCTCATCGAGCAATTTCCATCGCCGGATCTGCTTTTCTTTTGTTGCGATCAAAGCCTTGACCTCTCCTAAACGTTTCAGGTGGCTTTCGTGATTTTTTATACTACTGTAGAGCTCTCTGCATTCAGTAGAGACCTCTCTTAGAGATTGGTTCTGTTCGGCTATTCTTTCCTCAAGGCGCTCCCTGGTTTCATCGATATCTTCGTTTTTAAGTTTTTCTCTCTGGGAATAAAGCAATTTAAGGGAGGAAGCTGTGGCTGTAATGGTTGTTTCTATTTCTTCTCTTTGTTTCCTAAGTGCACGGCACTGGGCCTCAGGCATTAAAGCAACTCGGGCGTCACCTATATCTTCGAAACCTTTTTCCTTAATCTGGGGATATAATTTTTCTTCGAGGGCTTTAAGGTTATATTCTTTAATTTCCCTCTTTGTTTCTATCTCCTGAAATCTTTCCTTCAGATGTTTTCGTTCCTGTTGCAAGCTGGTCCAAAGTGTTTTTAGCTTTCCAGTGTCTTGTGAAATATCTTTACCCTTGTAGCGCTTTTCTCGTTCCTGACTAAGTTTTTTGCCAGCTTCCAGGACACTTAGTAGTTTTTCCAGCAAAGGAATTCCTGTTTTTATTGCCCTTTGTCTTTTTTGTTTGTTTTCCCAGAGCTCCAGATCCTTGAGTTTAGCCTGCCAGTGATTGCATAAAACTTCCCAGCTACCTCTTTTCTTCTCCTGAAGGTGAGCATATTTTTCAGTGAAGTTCTTTTTGCTGGCCTCCAGTTTTGCTTGTACCTCTTGTTGTTCTTGTTGTAATTTTGTCAGGCGTATTTTATGATGGTTCAATTCAGCTTCAAAAATACTGAGCTTTTTGCTCCAGGAAGCGAGGTCTTCCTCAGTATTGTTGAATTCTATTTGCAGGGTATCATCCATGGCTGGCAGTTCTTCAGCGAAGGGATGTTCCAGGGCTCCACAGAGCGGACAGGGTTTTCCATCTTCCAGAATATGCCGCTGTTCTTCGAATTTTGCTTGGAGGAGTTGATTCTGTTTTTTTAAGTGTAGTTTTTCAAGTCGCTCCTTTAATAATTCCCTTTTTTCTTTTGCTTTTTCGATCTCCGAAGGAAGGATTTTTTGGTTAGGCAGTATACTTTCTATCTCAACTCGCAACTTTTTTTCCTCCTCTTTTATATTTTTTATCTCATCTTCCTTACGCCAGGCTTCCTGGGCCTTTTCCAGCAGCTTTTTAATTTCGCCTTTTTCCTCATCAGGATTGGAAAGGTTTAAACCGGAAAGTCTCTCCTGGAATTTTGCCAATTCATCCTCAGAAATATGAGCCAGTTGTAATAGCTTTTCTTTGCTGGTCTGTGGGTTTTCTTCATCCAAGGTGAATGAAATTTCCCGGGTTTCACTATGAAATTGATTGCAAAGACTTCTATATTCCTGGCGTTTTGCCCGACGTTCTTCTTCCAGCCAGCTTATTTTAGCGTTGAAGGTATCCAGGCTTTGTACGATCATTTCTGGCTTTACCTTGGTGCCAATGAGCTTTTCTGTTTCTGTCAGACAAGTCGTTCGTTTTTGTTGATTTAATTGCCCGGCCTGTTTAATATTTTTAAGTTCAGCCTCCTGCTCATCCAACTCATTTTTGAACAGTGTCCAGTTGCGCAGTTCCTCCGCCAAATCTTCTATTCTTTCGTGTTGCTTTAAAGGGTAACCGTGCTCCTGCTGAAATACCTTGAGTTTATTTTCAGCCTCAGAGTTTTCTTTTTCGCGGGTTTCGATTTCCTTTTGCTGAACAAATAGCTTATTTTTTAATTCCAGATTTTTATTCAGATTTTCAATTTTCACTTTCAGTTGCTGCTCAATCTCGTCCTTGATTTTTAGATCTCTGGTTTTTTCTTTATATACTTCATCGCTGAGTAACTGGTCCTTGATGGCCTCGATTCTGTTTTGGTTATTTTGTATTTCCCTGTTTTCTTCCCGGTATTTCTGAAAGGCTTTGATTCCCAATTGTCGGTATATTCCGGTCCCTGTTATTTTTTCCAGTAATTCTCCCCGCTCTTCCTTTTTTGCCTTGAGGAATTGTGCGAATTCCCCCTGGGCTAGTAATACGGCTTTGATAAATTGATTATAGTTGAGTCCTAAAAGTTCTTCATTCTTTCCGGGAACCTCTGATTTTTTAAGATCAATTAAAGTTCCGGTTTCAGCATTGCTCAGTTCCATTTCATAATCACGAAGATTGCCAGTCCTGGCCGTTGAGATACTCCATTGGGACCTGTATTTTCCCGATTTACCCTGGTAAGTTACTGCGGCCATTGCTTCCTGTTGATTACGGGTAAGAATCGCTCCTGTTTTATTGATCTCTGAGGTAGAAACCTTTCCCATCCGGGGTATGTTATTGAAAAGGGCAAGGGAGATTACATCTAAAATTGTGCTTTTGCCGCTACCTGTTGGACCAGTAATTGCAAAGAGTGAACTTCCAATAAAAGGAGTCTGAGTGAAATCTATTTCGTGTGGCCCTTTTAGGGAATTTATATTTTTAAATTCAATCCGTAGTATCTTCATAATAATTTACAGGTTTTCGGTTTGGTAGGTTTCAGCGAGTAATTCTTCAAAAGCGCTTAAAATCTCCTCCCTGTTTTTTTCATTGAATTCCTGTCGATTGATGAGTTCTGTAAAAACCTCCCTGGGCGTTAGGTCCTCCAGTTTTTGTTCCTGATAGATCTCTGAAGCGCCTTCAATACGGTTTTTGAAATTCACTCTGTGTTTGACAATTTTGAATCCCTCTAGATCAAAATTGCTTACCATAGCGTCAAGCTGCAGAATTTTGGCAGCATCATAATTGTCCTCCCGGAGTTCCACTTCAATTAAAGATTCCAGTTCTTTTTGGTCTCCGGGATCACTGAGTTTTAGTTCAAGGCTTTCCAGGGTTCCACTTATCTTCAACAGAGTCCGGAAAGAGGGAACTGGAATATTTTCAGGCTCCCAACCTTTTTCAGTGTTTAGAAGCAAAACACGCTTGTTATCTTTTCTTTCGCTAAAAGATAGCGGAAACGGTGAACCACTATAGTAAGTTGGTATTGCAGAATTTAATTTCTGGGGTTTATGGATATGTCCTAAAGCGATATACCTGAAATATTCTCCAAACTGAAGTGCATTAAAAGCCGCCAGATTCCCCACTTGTATCTCCCTTTCACTTTCTGAAGATTCAGCTCCGGCAGCAAACAAATGTCCCATGGCAATGGCCGGTAGTCCAGGATATTTTATTTGGCATAATTCGGCAGCCTTATTAAAGCACTTCTGAATTCCTTTGCGTATGGCTTCCAGCCGGTCTTCATAAGTCTGGCCTTCCATTGCGCTGCGAAGATCTGTGTCACGCAAATAAGGAAGGGCAGCAATTACCAGCTCGGTTGCTCCTTCCTTATTTTTAATAGGGATAAGGATTTCTTCTAGGTTTTCTGGAAGCCCTCCAATAACGTGCATTTCCAATGCCCGAAGGATATCTTTTGGCGCATTCAACATAGCCGGAGAATCGTGGTTTCCACCTGTGATTACTAATTCGCAGTCGAGCTTTCGAAGTCGCATTAAGGCTCGAAAGTATTGCTTTCTGGCTTCCGAGGATGGGTTAGCAAGATCGAACACATCGCCGGAGATCAGCAACACATCTACCTGCTCTTTCTCAATAAAATTACATAGCCAGGCTATGAAAAATTCAAAATCTTGAGAAAGCTCGTGTTTATGCAGTTTTTTTCCAATATGCCAATCGGCAGTGTGAAGGATCTTCATGATGGTCGGGTTTCAGCTTAAGGTATACAAAATTAGAAATGCAAATGACAATATTTGACTATTTTAAAGGTTAATTATTGGCTCCTCCTGGCTGGCTAGCCTAATCTCAGGAAAGTTTCAAAATTATTATTTGAAGCTAGGATAGAAAGATTCTGAGAATTCCTTAATCTATCGGGAAATTAAAATAGGTGTCCGGATAGGGTTCATTTCTTAAGGTGTAGTGCCACCATTCTTCTGAGTAGGGACGAAAACCATGTTTTTCCATTACCTCCTTGAGTAATTGTCGATTGGCTTTTTGTTCTTTGGTGACCTGCTCGGAGTCGTGATGAGAGATTATGCCGAAAAAATCATAAGTACTACCCATGTCTAGTTCCTTTTTGGTTTCATCAACGATAATAGTTAAATCTACCGTACTCCCGCGGGAATGCCCAGATTTTGAAGCGATAAAACCCCTTTGAAAAAGTTCTGATTTTGGAATATTGGGATAGAACCCCTGTTTGGCCAGGGTGTCAGCTGGGTCCTGAGCCCAAACTACAAAATGATCTACTGCTATTTGAGGGCGATAGGCGTCAAACACTTTTAGGCTGTAACCTTGTTGCTTTAGATTATCCTGGACTTTTTTTAATTGATCTGCAGCAGGTTTGCTAAGTATAGCCAACGGACGATAATACCCATTTACAGGTCTTCCAAGAAAATTGTGATCCCCGGCGTATCGAATGTTCAATTCAATACCTGGTAAGACCTGGTGGAGATAGACAAAGCCTGCCGGTAATGCCTTGTCCTGGGCCTGTATAGAAAGGCAAATGAGTAAGGCCAGTATCGTAAAAAAGGATTTCATAAAAATTTTTTCCAGCAATTTAAGTAAAATAAGCTTTCCTGAGTTTTCTCATAGTTTGGGGGGCTCTTTTGGAGTATTTTTAATGGAATAATATTAAAAAAATAATTATGGAACTAAAGGAAAAAGTTGCTCTTATTACCGGCGCGGCCTCTGGAATTGGAAAAAGCACAGCGCTTCTTTTTACGCAAAATGGCGCTTCGGTAATGCTGACAGACATCAATGAAGAAAAAGGAATAGCCCTGACAGAAAAAATTAAGGATATGGGAGGCAGGGCAGCTTTTGTCAAAGCAGATACTTCGGTACCTGAAGAATCCCAAAAGAGTGTGGAACAGGTATTGTCGCATTTTGGAAAATTGGATATTGCCGTTAACAATGCAGGCATCGGCGGAGATCAGCTACCAGTAGGTGAGTATGGTATTGACGCCTGGGATAAAGTAATTGGGGTTAATCTTTCGGGAGTTTTCTATGGAATGCGTTATCAGATTCCTGCCATGTTGGAAAATGGTAAGGGCTCAATTATAAATGTAGCGTCTATTTTGGGAAGCGTTGGTTTTGCTAATTCAGCGGCGTATGTGGCAGCCAAGCACGGGGTTTTAGGGCTTACCAAAACGGCAGCTCTGGAATATTCGGCAAAAGGTATAAGGGTGAATTCCGTAGGTCCGGCCTTTATAAAGACGCCTTTACTCGATGGTCTGGATAAGGATATGCTCGAACAATTAGTAAATGCTCATCCTATTGGACGCCTGGGAGAACCAGAGGAAGTAGCGGAAATTTTAATGTGGCTTGCCTCAGAGCGATCTTCCTTCGCTACCGGTGCCTATTATCCTATTGATGGGGGGTATCTTGCTCCATAATTAAAAAAATTCCACATTTTGTTGCGCTACCGGAATAAATCCAATAAATTTGATTTTGTACTGGGAATAATTCCAAAAAAACATTTTATTATGGGAATACCACCGTCCATTGAGATTAAGCATTTTAAGGAAGTTAGAGAAGAAAATAATTTCACCCAAACTGAATTTGCGGAATTGCTGGGGATAAAAAATTCTACCGCTGATATTGAACGTGGTCGCACTAAACTATCTGGTAAAGTGGTGGCAGGTCTATTGAGTCGGTTTGGGATTAACCCCCTCTGGTTGTTTGGGGAAAGCGGACAGAAATATTTGCAGTTAAGTAAGGGTGATGTGAGCCCAAAGGTGGTCACTGTAGATAATGCTGATAAAGAGAATATTCTGATGGTGAACCAAAAGGCCGCTGCAGGTTACCCTCATAATGTTCAGGACGTGGAATGGTATCACCAACTTCCTGCTTTCGATATTCCCCTCCCGGAATTTCGAAATGCTACTTATCGTGGGTTTCAAATAGAAGGAGACAGTATGTTGCCTAATTATTACCCAGGAGAATGGGTGTTGGGTAAAGCCGTACCAGATCTTGATCAGGCCTCTAATAATAAAGTATATGTCGTAGTATTGTATGACTCTGTGCTTGTAAAAAAATTACAGAAATTGCCGGACCCAAGCAAGATTCTACTAATTTCTTTCAATGAGGAATACCTGCCAATTGAAGTGGATGTAAACGATATTCAAGAACTCTGGCAGGTGAACAGCAAATTGACTTTTAATCTGGACAACCCCTCTCAGAACAGTCTCTTCCGGGAACTTCAGGAATCTATGGCTGAATTAAAAAGAGATTTGAAAGCTTTTAAAAAGGAAGCATAAAAAAACCCTCCGTTTCAGAGGGTTTTAGTGGTTAATACTTGCTGGCATGCTACTAGTCGGTAGCATCGTCAATGGCATCACCTACATCATCTGCTGCATCTTCAATATCGTCAGCGGCTTTCTCGACCCCCGAACGTTCATCTCTGCATGAAGTGAAAACTGCGGAAGTGCTAAGGGTTAATGCCAGTAATAAAATTAATTTTCTCATAATTTAATAATTAAGAAATATGATTAAAGATCGTCGTTCCCTTCGACCTCATCTTCCACTTCCTGAGCGCCTTCTTCTATAGCATCTCCGGTTTCGTTTGCAGCGTTTTCAATAGCGTCGCCTGTATCATCGGCGGCTTCATCGATATCATCCCCTACATCATCAAGGTCGTCATTCATATCATCCATATTATCCATGTCATCGCTTTGCATTTCCATTTCGTTTTCTTCTTCCTTAACTTCTCTACACGAAGTTAGAGCAGTTGATAACGTAAATATCATTGCTAGAAATAAAATTGGTCGTTTCATAATCTGGTTGTTTTTTTAGTTTATATATTCAGCAAAATTAGAGATGTGACTTGTTGTTATGCTTATTTTACTGCTAAAATTTTCATAAAACTGCATCATTAACTCATGAATTAAGATAAAATTATGAATTTTACTTAATTATCGTCGCCAATTTTTTCGATTTCCTCATCTATCTCTTTGTTGACTTCCTGGTCAACCTTTTCCCCGGTCCTTTCCAGGATTCCTTTTTGCTCTTCGGTTTCGGCGGGAGTTTCTTTTTCCACCTCAACTCTTTCTTTAACGATAACCTCTTTTTCTGTTTCTCCTGTTTCCCGACAGGAAATAAGACTTAAAGTACTCACAAGGAATAAACTTCCCAATACAAATACACGTTTCATAAACTGTAGTTTTTAGTTTTAACATTCGAAATTAAGTCGAAAAACTATCCCAGGACCTTTATTTATGATTATTTAGCAATTAATCTTAAAAAATAGAAAAATTAGAGCGGGTGGGCTGCAAGATATTTGCCTATTACCCGGGTTGCGCCGGTATTAGAATTGATGAAATGACCGGCGATCATTCCTGTTTGTGTCCGAAACTTTTTATTTTGAACCAGTTTATCGAATAGCTTCGTTAGTTCTTTAGCCGTAGCTACTGAATAGAGTCCTGCCAGCTGCTGAAGTTTTATGGCTTCCGGGAATTTTTCAAAATTTTGCCCTATAACTATTGGAATAGAGAAGGTGGCAGGTTCCAGAATATTGTGAAGACCTGTAGAGCCGGCCGCTCCTCCAACATAGGCAATATCGGCATAACTATATATTCTGCTAAGCAGACCAATATTGTCTATTATAAGTATTTGGAAATCTCTTGATTGCTTAGAAGAAAATTGTGAGTATAAAGCAGAAGGAACTTTTAGTTTTTTTTGAAGGTCTCTGATTTTCTCCATTTTTATCTCATGAGGGGCGATTATAAATTTCACCTTAGGTGGAGCGGAATTGAGGTATTCCAGAAGTAAGTCTTCGTCTTCGGGCCAGGTGCTTCCGGCCACTATACAAAGTTCTTCCTGAATAAATGTTTCCAGGATCTCGAGCTTATTATCATAAGTAAGTTGTCTTGCAACCCGGTCAAACCGAGTGTCCCCGCTAAGGCTAATAGCGGTAAAACCATTTTTATCCAACAGCTCCAGGGACTCTTGATTTTGAACAAAAATGTGCTCAAAACTATAAAGGGCTCGTTTCATCCACTTGCCATAGCCCTTAAAGTAGATTTGATCTTTTCTGAATATTCCGGATATAAGCAAACAGCGAATCCCTTCTTTATGTAATTCATTAAGGAAATTTGGCCATATATCATATTTTACGAAAATAACCAGGTCTGGATGTACCAGTTGAAGAAATTTTCGAGCGTTTCCTGGAGTATCTAAAGGGAGATAGGTGATTATATCTGCCATTGGGTGATTTTTTTTATTCTCATACCCGGAGGGAGAAAAAAAGGTGATCAGTACCTTATAGTTGGGATATTTTTCTTTTAACAGCTCAATGACCGGGACTGCTTGTTCAAATTCTCCCAAAGAAGCGACGTGAATCCAAATGTACTTATCGTCAATCTTAATTTCCTTTTTTAAGCGTTGGAACACCTGTTTTCTGCCCTCGACAAAAAGCTTCATTTTATGACTAAATATCCCCGCTATTGGCAAGAGGAATTCGATTAAACGGACCAATGAATTATAGATAATTTGCAAAATCCTTTTTTTCTTCTGCTAAAATAGGCCTTTCCTGAAAATAGATTGGCGGAGGTAGTGATATTTCGTATTTTCGTGCCTTATAAAAAACACCTATGAAAGACATACAAATGGTTGACCTTAAGGGTCAATATGCTCAAATAAAAGATGAAGTGGATGCCTCATTTAGGGAGGTTATTGAATCAGCTGCATTTATAAACGGACCTCAGGTCCAAAAGTTTCAAAAGGAGCTTGAGACCTACCTTGGAGTAAAACATGTCATCCCTTGTGCCAATGGCACCGATGCCCTCCAGATAGCTATGATGGCTCTGGATTTAAAACCTGGAGATGAGGTGATTACGGCTGATTTTACTTTTGCTGCCACGGTCGAGGTTATTGCTTTATTACAACTCAGCCCGGTTCTGGTAGATGTAAAACCCGATACGTTCAATATAGATCCTGAGGCCATAAAAAAAGCCATTACGCCCAAGACTCGGGCAATTGTTCCCGTTCACCTTTTCGGCCAGCCTGCAGAAATGGAAGAGATAATGAAAATCGCGAAGGAACATAATTTATATGTCATTGAAGATAATGCCCAGGCCATCGGAGGGAATTATCATTCTGTTGATGGGAAAAGCTATAAAACTGGGGTAATTGGAGATATTGGCGCAACTTCTTTTTTCCCTTCAAAGAATCTGGGGTGTTATGGTGATGGAGGAGCAATTTTCACCAATGATGATAAGCTGGCTCATTTCATTTCGGCCATTGTTAACCACGGGATGTATGAGCGATATCACCATGATGTAGTAGGGGTTAACTCCCGGTTGGATAGTTTGCAGGCTGCAGTTTTAAGGGCTAAGCTACCACGACTGGACCAATACAATGAGGCTAGGAGAGCAGCCGCTGAAAAATATAATGCTGCCTTTGCAGGCCAGAAGGGAATAGTCACTCCAGTGATTATAGACAAACCTGACACCCACGTCTTTCACCAGTATACCCTGAAAATAACGGAGGGAAAAAGGGATGAACTGGCAAAACATCTGCAAGAAAATGGGATTCCTTTTGGTGTTTACTACCCAATACCCCTACATAGTCAAAAGGCCTATGCCGATGATAGGTATAATGAAGCTGATTTCCCGGTTACCAATCAACTGGTGAAAGAAGTCCTATCTCTGCCTATGCATACCGAATTGGATGATGAGCAAATTGATTATATTGCCAGTACTATCAAAGACTTTTTAAATCAATAGAAATTTTTATGAAAAAACTTTTGATCTTTTGCTTCGGAATTTTTCTTTCTCTTTCCATGGAAGCCCAGGAAATCTACATTCAGGCAGGAAAGATAATAGACACCAAAAATGGGAAAGTTTTAACCGATAAAACAATTATTATTTCTGAAGAGACTATCAAGAGTATTGAAAATGGGTTTATTTCTCCGAAAGAGGAGACTGATACCCTTATTGATTTCAAAGATAAGACCTTACTACCTGGGTTAATTGATATGCACGTTCACCTGGAAGGAGAAACCAATCCAACTGAATATTTATCGCGTTACTCCAATAACGAAGCTGATAATGCTTTTAATGCGGTGGGATTTGCAAAAACGACACTTTTGGCTGGTTTTACTACTGTACGGGAGCTTGGCGGAAGTGGAGTAAATATTGCTCTTCGAAATGCCATTAATAAAGGGAAAGTGGATGGTCCCAGAATTTTTACTGTAGGTAAGTCCATTGCTTCTACTGGTGGTCACGCGGATCCAACCAATGGGATGAATCGAAAACTGATGGGAGATCCAGGCCCAAAGGAAGGGGTGGTTAATAGTATTGATGATGCACGAAAAGCTGTAAGACAACGCTATAAAAACGGAGCAGACCTAATAAAAATCACGGCCACCGGGGGTGTATTAAGTGTGGCCAAGAGTAGTTCCAATCCCCAATTTACTCAAGAGGAAATCAGGGCAATTGTTGAAACAGCCAAGGACTATAATTTTCATGTGGCAGCTCATGCCCATGGTGATGAAGGAATGCAAAGAGCCATTAAAGCAGGAGTTAAGACCATTGAGCACGGAACCAAGATGAGTATTGAAACTATGGAATTGATGAAAAAGCACGGTGCATACCTTGTGCCTACGATCACCGCTGGTAAGGAGGTGACTGAAAAGGCCGAGGTGGAAGGTTACTACCCTGATATTGTGATCCCAAAGGCCCGGGAAATAGGGCCGGAGATCCAGGATATGTTTGCGCGTGCATACAAAAGAGGAGTGCCCATAGCATTTGGAACCGATGCTGGAGTCTTTAAACACGGTGAAAATGCTCGTGAATTTGTCTATATGACTGAAGCAGGAATGCCTGCCATGGAGGCCATCCAATCAGCGACCATTACAGGGGCTCAATTACTGAATATGGAAAATAAAATAGGCCAATTACAAGAAGGTTTTTTAGCGGATATCATAGCCGTCGATCAAGATCCTACCCAGAATATTCAAAGCCTTCAAAAGGTGAAATTTGTGATGAAGGAAGGTAAAATCTATAAGAAATAAAGTAATTTATTTTCCAATGAAAAAACTTCCGGAAACAGGAGCCGGAAGTTTTTCATGGGACGTAATATGAAGTTTTTCTTATACTTCTGCCGAAGAAACATTCATGCTGCGATCAATTTTCTTTACCAGACCCTGGAGAACTTTTCCTGGGCCAACTTCTATAAACTCCCTGGCTCCATCATTAATCATATTCTGAACGCTTTGTGTCCATTTTACAGGTGAGGTAAGTTGAAAAACAAGGTTTTTCTTTATCTCTTCAGGATCTGTAACTGCGAAAGTGCTTACATTCTGGTAAACCGGGCAAATAGGTTTTCTAAAAGTCACATTTTCTATCGCAGCAGCTAGTTCTTTTCTTGCCGGCTCCATAAGTGGGGAATGAAATGCTCCGCCCACCGGAAGAATCATTGCTCTTCTGGCACCTCTTTCTTTTAAATTATCGCAGGCTGATTCTACGGCTTTGACATCCCCGGAAATAACCAGTTGACCGGGACAATTATAGTTTGCGGCTACAACGGTGCCCTTAGTTTCGGCACAAACAGCTTCTACCACTTCATCTTCAAGACCTAGAACAGCAGCCATAGTTGAGGGTTTAAGCTCACAGGCTTCCTGCATGGCCATAGCTCTTTTAAAGACCAACTGAAGACCTTCTTCAAAGCTCAATACTTCACTGGCCACCAGTGCTGAAAATTCGCCCAGAGAATGTCCGGCCACCATATCAGGTTTAAATTTATCTCCCAGCAGTTTACTTAAGATCACAGAATGTATAAATATGGCCGGTTGGGTTACCTTGGTTTGTTTCAAGTCTTCGGCACTGCCTTCAAACATGATGTCGGTAATCGAATAGCCTAGAATTGCGTTTGCTGCTTTGAACATTTCCTGAGCTTCCACCGATTTTTCAAATAGGTCCAGGCCCATTCCCGGAAATTGTGCTCCCTGTCCAGGGAAAATATATGCTTTCATTAGATTGAAATTTAGCTACCGGCTTTTAGAATATACCTATACCGATAAAATTTTTGGCTAAAATAGAAAGAATAAAAAAGACCTCATAACCTGAATTATTTTTGTGTACATTTTAAATTATAGCTGAAGTTTTCCTTTTTTCCCGGTGTTAAGCTTGCCCTCCTGAGACATGAGGCCCCTGGCAAATAGATCCGCATAATTATTATTTTTTTCATCCCAATAATAGGATTGCTTAGGAACCACCTTTAATGCGGTAAGATTGGGATCGTCAAGACCGGTAAACCATGCATCATCACTTTCATGATAGAGCTGTTTAAGGGTTTGAGGTTCCAGATGTATAAAGGCCATTCCATAGATGCTTATGAACTCCTTATTATTGGGGGCACTGTAGAGCAATTGCACTTCGGGTTCTTTGGCAATATTGCAATTTTGATTGCTGTCTAGTCTGCTTAAAAACCAGATATTACCTTTGTCATCAATTTTTTTAGTGGTCATTGGAATGGCATTAAGCGGTCGGTCACCTAAGCAGGTAATTAGCATTCCTGTTTTAATGCTTTCTACCAGATTGGTCATTTTATTTAGGGCTTGTTCGCGATTAAGATTTTGAGTGCTCATATTACAAAAGGGCTTTAGTTGAAACCTTCAAGATAAAAACCTATAAATCCCTCTCCCGCCAATAAACTGCTAAAAATTAATCAGTTGGTGTTAATAAATGTGAAGTCAGCTATACTTTTTGATGATGTGACTAACCGAAACCAGGTAGCTGTTTCCAAAGAGATTAAGATGGACAAGTAGGTAATAAAGTTGCCATAGAGGCAGACGTTCTTCCTGGCGGGGGGCCACGGGGAATCTTTCATTATAAGCTGAAAATACCTCCTGCTCAAAACCTCCAAAAAGCTGCATCATTGCCAGGTCCATTTCCCTGGGCGCATAAGCTGTGGCCGGATCAATAAGACAGGGCAAACCCTTTTTATTTATCAGGAAATTACCATTCCAGAGATCTCCATGAATTAAAGCAGGCCTTTCCTTGGGTATAAGGGCAGAAATATTTTTATAGAAGTTTTTAGTAAGCTTAAGAGAATAGCCCTGTTCTTTCGCTAATCTAATTTGCGGTTCCAGACGCTGGGATATATAAAAATCGTCGGCTGAGTTCGAAGTGTTATTAAATTGGGGAAGACTTCCGATATAATTATCCTCAGAAAAGCCGAATGCATTGGAGGATGTTTGGTGTAAGGCTGCCAACTGTTCTCCGAAGATCCGGGGAAAATCCTGCGCCTTTGGTGCAGGTTCTTTGTATTCCAACAGCAGATAGGCGATATTTTCTATTCTTCCAGTATCTAGAACCTGCGGAACATCTATTACTCCGGGTTTTTTAAGGTGTTCCAGTCCTGATTTTTCTGCTTCGAACATTCTAGGATATCTATCAGCATCGTTAATCTTCACCACTAACTTTTTTTTCCGAATGGTAGAAAGCAGATAAACCTCGTTGATGTCACCACCGGTAAGTGGTGCATAATCTTTGAGCCTAAAGTTATTCTGTGCTGCTATTTGATCTAGAAGCCTAGCGACGTTCATAAGTCAAATAAGTAAAGGCGTATTTATGGTTATCATCGGATGGATGAAACTTCTGATTTATTAGTTTCCATTGATTTTCATCGATATCTGGAAAGAAAGTGTCGGCTTCGAAATCGGCATGTACCCGTGTAAGTTCAATTTTATTGGCCAAGGGTAATGCCAATCTATAAATCTCACCACCACCAATAATAAATGCTTGGGGATCTGCCTTCGCAATTTCGGTGGCTTTTTCAAGGGAGTGGACCACTATGGCTCCTTCAGCCTTATAATTCTTATTGCGGGTAATAATTATATGGGTGCGATTGGGTAAAGGTTGAGGAAAAGATTCAAAAGTTTTTCTTCCCATAATAATATGGTGGCCTGTAGTTAATTTTTTAAAGCGTTTGAAATCATCAGGCAAATGCCAAACCAGGTCATTCTCCTTCCCTAAGGCATTGTTTTCGGCTGCGGCCGCAATCATCGTAAGCATATTTCAGGTATTGTAAGGTTGATCAAAATCACCCAGATCAGCTGATTTTTCAGGACCGGGTTTTATTTCTTCCTGTTTCTCAACTGGTTTTACTTTGTGATGTTCAGGTAATGGATGTTCTTTTTCCACCTGTTTTTGCATTTGGGCAATCTTCTCTTTTTGTTTGGCTACCAGATGTTCCATCTGACGGTTTTTCCAGGCCTTACCCATAAAACTATTAATTACAAGAACATTGATCAGATGAATAAAAAAGATAAAGGCCCATAATAAAATAGCGGTAACAAACCAGTCGTATCCTAACAGTTTAAAATCTTCTTTATAACCAATGACTACATTCAGTACAATTAAAAAAACCGCACCGATTAGAAAAATCACAAAATGCTGGAACAGCCTTCTTTTTTGAAGGATTCTATGACGGGCATTGTCATATAGTTCTCTTTGTTCATTATCGAGTTTGGAAGTATTTTTCTTTTTAGAAAACATAATAGTACTTTAGTATCTAATCAAATTTAAAGGTTTTCGTAATAATTTACCACTGCTTATGGATAAATTTAGAAAAGGTTTTCCGGTATTAGAGCAATATACTTATCTCAATACTGCGGCTTCTGGTTTACTTCCGGAACAAGTTTGGGAATTCAGGCAGGATCATGATCTGGATTTTCTTTTAAAAGCTGGAGTGCTGAAAGAAAAAATGGGAGATTTTCTGACCGGAGTAAGAGAAAGTGTGGGTAGTTTTTTTAATTGTCCCCCGAATCAGGTCGCCCTGATTCCAAATTTCTCCTTTGGATATAATACGCTTCTTGAAGGCTTGGAAAAACCTCAAAAAGCCTTGTTGTTGAAACAGGATTATCCTTCTATAAACTGGGCGGTAGAATCCCGGGGTTTCGAAGTGAATTATGCAGAGATCGATGAGAACCTTGAGCAGAACATTACTGAAGCTTTTAAAAGAGACCAACCTGATTTTTTCGCTTTTAGTATCGTACAATATTTAAATGGAATCAAACTCGGAATTGATTTTCTGAAAAAACTAAAGGATACATACCCTGATACTATTTTTATTGCTGACGGAACACAATACTGTGGCACAGAAGAATTTGATTTTCAAGCTTCCAATTTGGATGTGTTGATATGTAGCTCATATAAATGGTTAAATGCGGGTTATGGGAATGGGTTTATGCTGTTTGATAAAAGTATCCAGGGGAAAATTTCTCCAAAGGCGCTTGGTTTCGGTTCGCTGCAAGGAAAATACAAAGAAAGGCAAGGCAATTTTATAGGTAAATTTGAGCCGGGACATTTAGATACCCTGAATTTTGGAAGTCTTAAGGCGGCACTGGAATTATTAAAAACTACAGGACTTAAGGAAATTACAAACCAAATACAAGCCCTCCAGGCAAAAGCCGCGGAAGCTTTTCAGGAGCTAGACTTGCTCGAAGAAGCCGTGGTAAACAGGGATTTGCATTCCTCCATTTTCAATATAAAAGGCGATGAAAACTTATATAAGGCTTTAAGGAGCCAGGATATTATCACCTCTAGAAGAGGAAATGGCATTCGAATTAGCTTTCACTATTTCAATACGGAGAAGGAGGTGGACATCTTAGTAAAAGAACTTAAAAAATTTGCCCGCTGAGCGTTTATTGCTTCCTGAAAATATAGTTTCTGTAACAATCTTCCGGATCTGCAAATCGGCTTTCGATTTTTAAACCGGCTTCTGAGGCCAGCCATTCTACTACTTTTTCGTCATATTTCTGGGAAATTTCGGTATGAATACTTTCCCAGGCATCGAAATGCACCGTTAAATTAAAGGCATCAATGAAAACCTCCTGGTCAGACTTGCTTACCAAAAAGCTTTTCGCGGTCCCGGTTTCAGGGTCATAAGTTTCCCAGTGTTTAAAAGAGTCGGGATTAAAATTTCCTCCTAATTCATTATTGATCCTTACCAGGAGATTTTTGTTGAAGGCCTCGGTGATTCCTTGTGGGTCATTATAGGCATCGAGAATCTTTTGTGGATTCTTTTTCTGGTCGAATCCCATAAAAAGCATATCGGCCGGAGCCATCGCCTGATGTATGTTACGTAAAAAATCTATCGCATTTTCATGCAGAAGATTACCAATGTTAGAACCCAGCACGAGAATCACTTTCTTACGTTTGCTGAAATCTGCCAGGTTTTCCAAGGTCTTAAAGTAGGTGCCTTGCTGTGGTTTTATTTTTATACCAGGCATTTCTTTTTTTATGGTAGCCTCCAAAACTTTTAAGACGTGCTCGCTGATATCAATTGGTAGGTAAGTAAAATCATAATGTTGCTCATTTAAATGCTTCAACAACACTTTGGTTTTTTTTCCATCGCCTGCACCTAATTCGATGAGATCGAATCCTCCAGGGGCGTTAAATGAATCTGCAATAGGAGCAGTATATTTCTGAAGAATCCCCAACTCACAATTAGTGAGATAATATTCCGGCATATTCATAATTTGCTGAAAAAGCTTATCGCCCTTTTCATCATAGATATATTTTGAGAGTAAATATTTTGGATGGCTGGTGAGTCCTTTATAGACGTCTTCTTCAAAGGCGGTCTTAAAACCGGTAGTAGGTATGGATTTCATATTTTCTTCAGAGGTTATTTTGCTAATCTTAAGCCGGTGAACTGCCATCTAAGGTGGGGATGGAAAAAGTTGCGGTAGGTTGAACGGGTATGATTGATTGAAGTGGCAACTGAGCCACCACGAAGCACCTTTTGGTTGACCATGAATTTACCGTTGTATTCACCAAGGGCCCCTGGAGCTTTGGTATAACCCGGATAAGGAGAGTAAGCACTTTCGGTCCATTCCCAACGGCTCCCCCAATTAAAATACTCATTGGCTGCTTCCCACTCAAATTCTGTGGGAAGACGCAGCCCTCTCCATTGGGCATAAGCGAATGCTTCAAAATAGGAAATATGTGTTACAGGTGCTTCAGGGATTAAAGGGTGCAGCCCATTCAAGCCAAAGCTGTGCCATTGCCCCTCTATCTTATGCCAGTAAGACGGTGAACTTATATTGTTCTTGTTTACCCAATCCCAGCCTTCGGCGTGCCACAACAAAACATCATGGTAACCACCGGATTCCATAAATTCCAGATACTCCGTATTGGTAACGAGCTTGCTGGAAATGACGAAATCATTCAGAAATACTTTGTGTTGCCCCAATTCATTGTCATAACAAAATTCATCACTGTTATGGCCTATATCATATAGTCCTTCGGATAGTTTTATCCATTCTGCTTTGAAGTCCTGAATCGGGTTTTCAGCGAATTGTTCGTTATATTTAGGGAAAAGGGGATTGTTACCTAGAATATATTTTATATCAGTATAGAGCAGCTCCTGATGTTGTTTCTCGTGATGACAGCCAATTTCTATAAGTTCCAGGATTTCATCAGAAAGTTCCTGGGATTTTAAAAATTCCTGGAGGGCTTTCGATACGTAAGTTCGATAATCATAAACCCATGCCACCGTTGGACGGGATAGGTTTCCGCGGTTGGTGCGAATTACTTTCTCACCTACGCTCTCATAATACGAATTAAAAACATAGGCCGAATGCTCATCAAATAATTTATAATTGGGTTTATGAGGCTCGAGCACGAATTCTTCGAAAAACCAGGTAGTATGTCCAAGGTGCCACTTTGGAGGAGAAACCTCTTCTATGGGTTGTACTACATAGTCTTCAGTTTCCAGAAAGGAACATATAAGTTCAGACCTGGCCCTGGTTTCATTAAAAAATGATATTAATTCCTGTTGCGATTGCATAAATATGAGAAAATTCTAAGGCTTCTTCTCAAATTTAATGAATTTTAAACAGCAGGGAAATTAACCTAAGTTAATGACAAGTTAAAGTGCCAATACCTTCCAGTCTTGGTATTTTTGGCGGCAACTAACTAGGACGCTTTTATATCCTGGTAGCAATAGCTTTTTTACCCTAGGCAATTTCGTTTTCAAAGCATTGATGTAAATTGGATAGGAAGAAAATCTCGGGAAATATTTTAAGGTAATCTCCAAACCAATTAAATCATTGGTGAGGATCTTATTTTTCCAAACATAAAGAGACCGAATGTGGAACTGACTGAGGCGTTAAAAATAAACCTGATCCCTTCTTTTCCTTTAATTGAGATTAAAGACAAGGATCAGGTTTAAAATTGTAAAATACTAAAATTCTTATAAGGTAAGGGGGATAGTATATCCTACGGCAGAAGGTTTTCCGTTTCGGGTTCCAGGTTGCATTTTGGGCATTTTTTCAATCATTTCCTTGGCAGCAGCATTGACCTTAGGTGCACCACCTTTCACTGATTTGACCACTACGTTTCCTTCTTCATTGACCTCCATTTTTATGGTAACTTTTCCTCTAAGATACTCCCCATCATCATTTTTTGGATATTGGTAGTTTTCTCTAACATGGGTCATTAGTTTTTGGTTAAAGCAGGATTTCTTGTCAGCTTCTTCCTCACAGCCTGGCCAAACAGGAGCCGTTTGTTTTGAAGTTACGGTATTACCTTCTACTGAGGTTTCCTGGGCAAAGCCGAAACTAGTAGTAAGGAACAGAGCGATCACAAATAAACTTCTCATTTAATTTAAATTTTTAATTAGACATTACACGGCAACCGGAGCTTTAATACCCGGATGCGGATTATAATTTTCTAAGATAAAATCTTCATAATCAAAACCAAAAATATCGGTAACTTTCTTGTTGAGTGTCATTTTTGGAAGAGGACGTGGGTCTCGACTAAGTTGTAACTTTACTTGTTCCATATGGTTGTTGTATATATGGACATCGCCAAAGGTGTGGATAAAATCTCCGGGTTCATATCCGCATACCTGTGCCATCATGAGGTTAAGTAAGGCGTAAGAGGCAATATTGAAGGGGACCCCCAGGAATACATCTGCACTGCGCTGGTAGAGTTGAAGCGATAATTTTCCCTGAGCCACATAGAATTGAAAAAAAGCGTGACACGGGGGTAGGGCGGCCTTGCCATTGGCTACATTTTCTGCAAAAGATTTTGAAGTGTCTGGCAAAACCGATGGATTCCAGGCTGAAACGAGCATCCTTCGGCTATTGGGATTGTTCTTTAAGGTCTCAACGATCTCTTTGATTTGATCTATTTCTTCATTATTCCAATTCCTCCATTGATGGCCATATACCGGACCAAGATCACCATTTTCGTCTGCCCATTCATTCCAGATACGTACTCGGTTTTCCTGTAGGTATTTGACATTAGTATCTCCTTTTAGAAACCAAAGCAGTTCATAAATGATAGATTTCAGATGAAGTTTTTTGGTGGTAACCATAGGAAAACCTTCGTTAAGATCGAAGCGCATCTGGTAACCAAAAACACTGCGGGTACCGGTTCCAGTACGGTCCCCTTTGTCGGTTCCATTATTGAGAATATGATTTAAGAGATCGTGGTACTGTTTCATTTTGCTGTTTCAGAAGTGAAAAAAATACTTCAGCTAAAATAGCAAACCACATTTATTTTCAGCTTTTCTTAATAACTATTTTTTCCCCAGGTTATTAACCTAAAATCATTCCGGCAATTGTGGCTGAAAGTAAGGAGGCCAGGGTACCACCAATAAGCGCTTTCATTCCGAATTCGGAAAGGGTTTTTCGTTGTCCTGGTGCAAGGGAGCCAATCCCGCCGATTTGAATTCCAATAGAAGCAAAATTTGCAAACCCGCAAAGCATATAAGTGGCCATAATCACTGATTTCTCATAAGTAAGACTAAGGGCATTCGCAGGATTTTTAAGTTCGGCAAGCTGCACATAACCTACAAATTCACTGGCTGCCAGTTTTATCCCCAGGAGTTGTCCCATCAACATCATGTCTTCTTTTGCTACTCCTATTATCCACATAAGGGGGGCGAAGATTGTTCCCAGGATGGATTCCAGAGAAAAACCTTTATATGGTGTATTCTCGGCTAAAATGGTGTTCAGACCAGTAAGATTTCCGGTGTAATTAAGAACATAATTTATCATGGCGATAAAGGCGATAAAAACCAGCAACATAGCTCCTACATTAGCTGCTAGCTTTAATCCTTCGGTCGTACCATTAGCGATAGCATCAAGTATATTCGAACCTATTTTGTCTGAAGAAACCTCGACATTTTCATTGATGGGTTCCAGCTGTGGATAAAGAATCTTGGAAACTACGATTGCCCCCGGGGCGGCCATGACAGAGGCGGCAAGTAAATGCTTTGCAAACTGTAGCCTTAAGGCCGGGTCATCACCTCCAAGAAAACCGATATAAGCTGCTAATACCCCACCTGCCACAGTAGCCATTCCACCAACCATTACCAGCAATATCTCTGAGCGTGTCATGCGTTCCAGATATGCTTTTATCATCAAGGGGGCTTCGGTTTGCCCCAGGAAAATATTTCCGGCCACACTTAAGCTCTCAGCCCCAGAAATTCCCATTAGTTTAGTAAGAATCCATGCCATTCCTTTGACTACCAACTGGATCACGCCTAAGTAAAATAATACCGAGGTCAGGGCTGAGAAGAATATGATCGTCGGCAAAACCTGGAATAGAAAAATAAATCCGAAACTGTCTACATCCATCATTCCTCCAAGTAAAAACTCACTCCCAGCGGCAGTGAAATCGAGGATGAGTACAAATATATTGCCTACGAATTCAAAAACGCTTTGGATAAAAGGCACTTGTAAGACACCGAAAGCGAGAAGGAGTTGGGCGGCAAGTCCCATCCCTACTGTTCTCCAGCGAATAGCTTTTCGTCTGGTGCTAAATAGAAATGCAATAAGCAATAAAGCCATCATCCCAATCGCGCCCCGGATGACACTATTGAGGCTTATTCCTTGATTCGGAATCATTTCCTTGGCGGCCTCGGGGGGGATTATCTCTGCTATGCTTTGAAGATTTTCAGCAAAAACAAAATTTCTCTGGCTATCTGAGATTACCAAGGAAGTGTCGGTTAGCGAAGAGATGCGATAATTTATTATACTATCAGAAGGTTTATTCGTGAAAAAGATCAATAGATTATTCTGGTAGAGGTAATCTCCCTGGGCAAAGATCTCTTTTGAACCCTCCCTGGTTATCTCAAATTGCCCATTATCTATATCAAGGACGGCATTCGGAGAAAACAGGGAGGATTGCGTAGTGTCTATATCAGATTGCAATTGCCAGGTTTTTGAAATGCTTTGGGAAAAGGATGAATTTATTCCGAAGATTATTAAAAACAGGCAGAACCAGGTCTTGTTCATAAAAAAAAGGGAAATTATTTCCGTTTGGAGATTTCGTCTCTTATTCGCGCTGCTTTTTCATAATCTTCGTTATTAACAGCCTGCGAAAGAAGGGTTTTTAATTCGTCCAGGGAAAGTTTTTTATAGTTGGTGGAATCTGATTTTATACTAATATCGTCTGGAAGGACTTCTTCAGAAATGATTTCTTCCTGTTCTTTTTCCGGGGGAGAAGTAGATTCATCCCCTTTTAGATAAATACCAGCTTTATCGAGAATATTTTTATAGGTAAAAATAGGGGCGTCAAATCTTAAAGCAAGAGCAATGGCATCACTGGTCCTGGCATCAATAATTTCCTCAATTTTGTCACGTTCACAGATCAGGCTGGAATAGAAAACCCCATCCACCAGTTTATGAATGATTACCTGTTTCACGGTGATATCAAACCTGTCAGCAAAATTCTTAAATAAATCGTGGGTAAGCGGGCGTGGAGGTTTTATTTCCTTCTCAAGAGCGATGGCAATAGACTGTGCCTCAAAAGCACCAATGACGATCGGGAGTTTACGATCCCCATCCACTTCGCTCAGAATTAAGGCATAAGCCCCGTTTTGGGTTTGACTATAAGAGATTCCTTTAATATTAAGGCGCACTAAACTCATATTCCAAAAATTAAAAAAGGCTGTCTAAATAAGGACTTTGCACCGGATTTAGACAGCCCTTTTAAGGGGCACAAGTTATGAAAATTATGCGTTTTTTGCTTTAAATTCCTTCAATTTTTCGTTGAGCTTAGGCACTACTTCGAATGCATCACCTACCACGCCGTAATCGGCGGCTTTAAAGAAAGGGGCTTCAGGATCATTGTTGATAACCACTTTTGTCTTTGCAGCATTCACACCTGCAAGATGTTGGATAGCTCCAGAAATACCTACGGCTATGTAAAGGTTAGAGGCCACCGGCTTACCCGTTTGTCCTACGTGTTCACTATGAGGTCTCCATTCCATATCACTAACCGGTTTGGAACAGGCCGTTGCGGCCCCGAGAATTTCAGCCATTTCTTCTATCATTCCCCAGTTTTCTGGTCCTTTTAATCCGCGACCACCCGAAACGATAATCTCCGCATCGGCAATGGTCACTTTGTCCGTCGCTTTGTCGACGGATTCTATATTGATGCTGAAATCCTCTTCTGAGAGGGTCGGATTGAAATCTTCGAGAGTTGCGCTGGCTTGATTTTCCTTTAAACCGAATGCATTTTGGGATACCCCTACAATTTTAACATCGGTATTAATTTGTAGCAGGTTGAAAGCTTTATTGGTGAAGACACTTCTTTTTACAGTAAAAGGCTCGATGCTTTCCGGGAGCGCAACCACATTGGGAGCGTAACCCGCCTGAAGTTCAATGGCTAATAAAGGTGCGAGATATTTGCTGTTCGCGCTTTGGCTAAGGACGACAACTTTACTGTCTTCTTTTTCAGCAGCTTGTTTAAGAGCGTCTGCATAGGCCTGGGCGTTAAAATTGCTTAATTTATCGCTTTTGATGTTCAGTACCTTATCTACACCATATTTACCTAACTCAGAGGCATCTTCGACGTTAAAGGTCACAGCAGTTAAACTGCTACCTGCATTAGAGGCGACTTCGCGAGCATAGGAGGCCACTTCCAAGGCAGCCTTTTTGAATTTTCCTTTTTCCGATTCTGTATATACTAAAATTGACATATTTATACTTTTTTAGTCAAATCGCATCCCGAGGTCCTCGGTAAACGAAATATTTTATTGTTAAATAGACTTCACAGCTTTGACATGGTGAGGCCTTTTTATTTGGTTTTTAGATTGCCTTGGCTTCATTATGAAGCAGATCAATAAGTTCATCCAGATTGTCGGGGTCTACGAGTTTGACCTCTCCTTTAGGAGCAGGTTTTTCAAATTTCTGGGTTTGAGTTTGTGCGGAAACCTCCTCGGCCGCTACCACGTTAAGTGGTTTTTTACGGGCTTGCATGATTCCACGCATATTTGGAATCTTAAGATCTTTTTCCTCCACAAGTCCTTTTTGACCTGCAATGACCAGTGGTAATTTGGATGTTAGGGTTTCCTTACCTCCGTCTATCTCACGGATTGCTGTAGCGGTATCACCTTCGATTTCAAGGCTGATACAAGTGTTTACAAAATTGACATCCATTAATCCGGCCATCATTCCAGGTACCATACCTCCGTTATAATCTATGGATTCACGGCCCGCAATGACCAGATCATAATCTCCTTCTTTGGCAACTTTGGCTAGTTGTTTTGCTACAAAAAATCCATCCGTTGGGGTGGCATCTACTCTAATAGCCGAATCGGCTCCAATGGCAAGGGCTTTTCTCAAGGTGGGTTCGGTTTCAGAACCGCCTACATTCACGACATCGACCGTAGCGCCCTGTTTTTCCTTAAACCACATTGCACGGGTTAACCCAAATTCATCGTTAGGGTTTATAACGAACTGGACACCGGAGGTATCAAACTTGGAATCTCCGTCTGTAAAATTGATTTTTGAGGTAGTATCAGGTACATGGCTGATACATACTAATATTTTCATATAAAAAGATGTTTTGATTAAATCGTTTTCGTTTACGAAGTTACATAATTTATATCAAAAAAAGCTATGCATGCATAATAAATTTAGGTATGGGTTTGCTTGCAATTATTAAAGAATTATCAATGATATACTGTAAACATTGATGTTTATTTCAGGAAAAAATGAATTTGCTAGTAATTCCTTTTAAAAAAATCCAATGCGAATCTGATTAATCCTGGCTTTGAAAAATTTGTGGTCTTAATATGGTATAAACATTAGGTAATTACTATTTTTGTTTCCGCAAGTTTTACAAATAATACCATACAAGATAATGAAGACAATTCAATTTAGGGAAGCAATTGCCGAAGCGATGAGCGAAGAAATGCGCAGAGATGAGAGCGTTTACCTGATGGGGGAGGAAGTTGCTGAATATAACGGAGCATATAAAGCTTCCAAAGGTATGCTGGATGAGTTTGGACCGGAACGCGTAATAGATACACCAATCGCTGAGCTTGGATTTGCCGGGATTGGGGTTGGATCTGCGATGAATGGCAACAGGCCTATTGTTGAATTCATGACCTTCAACTTCTCTTTGGTTGGAATCGACCAGATCATTAATAATGCTGCCAAAATGCGTCAGATGAGTGGAGGACAGTTTAATATTCCTATTGTATTCCGAGGTCCTACTGGTTCTGCGGGACAGTTGGGAGCGACACACTCCCAGGCTTTTGAAAGCTGGTTTGCCAATACTCCTGGTCTAAAGGTCATTGTGCCTTCAAACCCGTATGATGCTAAAGGACTTCTAAAAGCTGCCATCAGGGACGACGATCCTGTGATCTTTATGGAAAGCGAACAGATGTATGGAGATAAAGGTGAGGTTCCTGAAGAAGAGTACACTTTAGAAATCGGGAAGGCCGATATTAAACGAGAAGGGAAAGATGTTACTATTGTTTCTTTCGGAAAAATAATTAAAGAGGCATACAAAGCAGCTGATAAACTGGAAGAAGAAGATATTTCCTGTGAGATCATTGACCTAAGAACGGTTCGACCAATGGATCACGATACTATTTTCGAATCAGTTAAAAAAACTAACCGTTTGGTAATTCTTGAAGAGGCCTGGCCTTTTGGTAACGTGGCTACGGAGATCACCTACCAGGTTCAGGAAAAAGCATTTGATTACCTTGATGCACCTATTGTAAAGATTAATACTGCTGATACCCCGGCCCCTTATTCACCTGTCCTTTTAAAAGAATGGATTCCTAATAGTGAAGATGTGGTAAAAGCTGTTAAAAAGGTTATGTATAGAGACTAAAAAAAAGAAAATATCCTTTTGATAAAGCTAGCTTCACCATAATGGTGAAGCTTTTTTTATGGCTATATATATAGTCTTATAGTTTCACTTGAAACTTCCGGATTTGGTGTTCCTATCCATTAAAATGTGAAAAAATTCATATTACTGGAAATAACCTGGAACCTATACCTTGGTTTTCAGGTTTTGTTAGGAACAATTAAGCTGAAAATTACCTATATTTGCCGCCCTTAAATATGAAAATTAAAAAAAAGATGTCTGAGACTTTTGATGTAATGATAGAGATCCCTAAAGGGAGCCGTAACAAATATGAGTACGATTTTAAACTAAAGCGCGTTCGATACGACAGGATGATCTTTTCCTCTATGATGTATCCTGCCGATTATGGGTTTATCCCTAACACCCTGGCTCAGGATGATGATCCCCTGGATGTATTGGTATTAGTTGCAGAACCTACCTTCCCTGGGGTGGTCATGGAAGTGAAACCAATCGGGGTCTTTCATATGGCTGATGAAAAGGGACCTGACGAAAAAATAATTTGCGTACCGGTTTCAGATCCCATTTGGAACAGGCTCAATGACCTAAAAGAGTTAAACGGGCACCTAATTATGGAAATCGAACATTTCTTTAAGGTCTACAAAGACCTTGAGAAGAAAAAAGTGGACGTTGATGGCTGGGGGGATGCCAGTGAGGCCCGGGAAATTATTAAACAATGTGTTGAGCGTTTTGAAAATTACGATGGGGATAAAAATCGCTTTGGAATATAGTAAAAACTGACCGTCATCATTGAATATTAAAAAGCAATAACCTTAAAAAGTTATTGCTTTTTTAATTATCCTCAATTTACTACTTTAGCCGTATTAACTAAAACTTAACAGATTAATATGGAATCAATGATGATTTATATGCCTGCGATATTGGCAATAATAGGGCTCATTTATATGGGCATTAAAAGATCCTGGGTTTTGAAACAGGATGCCGGAGACGGGAAGATGAAAGAAATTTCATCCCATATTTATGAAGGAGCCCTCGCCTTTTTGAATGCAGAATATAAATTACTAAGTATATTCGTAGTGGGTGCCAGTATTGCACTAGCTGCAATAGCCTATATAGTACCTACAACTCATTATTTAATTATCGTGGCCTTTATATTTGGGGCCTTTTTTTCTGCCCTTGCAGGAAATATGGGAATGAAGATTGCCACTAAATCGAACGTTCGCACTACCCAGGCTGCCAGGACCAGTCTGCCTAAAGCCCTGAAAGTTTCTTTTGGTGGTGGCACAGTGATGGGCTTGGGTGTTGCAGGACTTGCCGTGCTAGGATTAACTACCTTTTTTATAATTTTCTTCCATTATTTTATGGGAGGGCAATGGACAGATACTTCCCAAATGACCATTGTGCTGGAAACCCTTGCAGGATTCTCTTTAGGTGCTGAATCTATTGCGCTCTTTGCGCGTGTTGGCGGTGGAATATATACTAAAGCGGCTGATGTAGGCGCCGATCTGGTTGGAAAAGTGGAAGCAGGAATCCCTGAAGATGATCCGCGTAATCCTGCAACAATTGCTGACAACGTAGGCGATAATGTTGGCGATGTTGCCGGTATGGGTGCCGACCTTTTCGGAAGTTATGTAGCTACGGTACTTGCCGCTATGGTACTGGGAAATTATATAATTGAGGATATGGGGGGTAATATCGTAGCTTCCGGGTTTGGCGGCATAGGACCGATCTTATTGCCGATGGCCATTGCCGGAGTTGGTATAATCATGTCTATTGTCGGAACTATGTTGGTCAAGATTACCAGTAACAGTGCTAAGGAAGCAGAAGTTCAAAAAGCCCTTAATATCGGAAACTGGGTATCGATAATTTTGGTAGCCGTTGCTACTTTCTTTCTGGTAACCTGGATGCTGCCTTCAGATGCCCTTACCATGGGCTTCTTTGTGGGAGGTGCTGAAGGCTTTGAATACAAGAGTATTGATGCCATCAGGGTATTCTATGCTTCCCTAGTGGGGATTGTTGTTGGGGGAGTGATCTCTGCAGTAACCGAATATTATACCGGATTAGGCAAGAAACCAGTACTTTCTATTGTACAGAACTCGAGTACAGGCGCTGGAACTAACATAATTGCCGGGCTTGCAACAGGGATGATCTCTACTTTTCTTTCCGTCTTGTTATTTGCTATTGCAATCTGGGCTTCTTATGCTTTTGCAGGATTTTACGGGGTGGCACTGGCAGCCTCAGCGATGATGGCCACTACGGCCATGCAGCTTGCTATTGATGCTTTTGGGCCTATTGCGGATAATGCAGGAGGAATTGCCGAGATGAGTGAACTTCCGCCCGAGGTGCGGGAACGTACTGATATCCTTGATTCTGTAGGAAATACCACGGCAGCTACGGGAAAAGGATTTGCAATTGCCTCGGCAGCACTTACCTCCCTGGCACTTTTTGCAGCCTATGTGACCTTTACCGGAATTGACGGAATCAATATTTTTAAAGCTCCAGTATTAGCCATGTTGTTTATCGGTGGAATGGTGCCCGTTGTATTCTCGGCTTTGGCGATGAAGTCCGTAGGGAAGGCTGCGATGAAAATGGTTCAGGAAGTTCGCCGACAGTTTAAAGAGATTCCTGGAATTATGGAAGGGACAGGAAAACCGGAGTATGATAAATGTGTAGCCATTTCGACTCAGGCTGCCTTAAAGGAAATGCTATTGCCTGGAGTGATTACTATTGGTTTCCCGATTGGCATTGTTCTTCTTCCAATGATCTTCGGATATGATAACCTTCTCATCGCTGAAATGCTGGGAGGATATATGGCCGGCGTTACGGTAAGCGGAGTACTTTGGGCGATTTTCCAGAACAACGCCGGAGGTGCCTGGGATAACGCGAAAAAATCATTTGAAGCTGGAGTGATGATTAACGGAGAAATGACTTATAAAGGCTCTGAAGCTCATAAAGCCGCTGTTACCGGTGATACAGTAGGAGACCCTTTTAAAGATACTTCCGGTCCTTCTATGAATATTCTCATTAAATTAACCTGTTTGATAGGATTGGTCATGGCACCCATTCTGGGAGGACACACCGAAGAAGATGTTCCAAACAATCCGGAAGAAACACCACAAGTGGGAGAAGTTACACAAAGCGAAGATATTTTTGAAGTTAGGATAAAATAATTTCAGGACAACCTAGCCTTTTTGCTTAAAAAAAAGCCCGTTTGAAGTCTATCTTTAAACGGGCTTTTTCGGCTAATTCAAACTTGTTTTTGGGCTTTTAATTATTCGGTCTATCCCCAAGTTTATGCTGACCTTAATCAGCTGTGCTTTCATCTTCTTTATTTATTATTTTCCTATCTGGTCCTTGCAGTAGCTGCCGAGCAAATCTTCAAGGCTTCCATAGGAGTAAAATAGAATAGTTAATCATGTTTTATTTAAAATTAAGGTCTAAGTATCTCGTTTTAAGTTAAATATGTGGTAAAGCTTTGTTGAAGTTCTATTAAAATTTTTAAAGATTTTGTTCTTGTGACTTTTAACATAGCTACAACTATGGTCCAGCGATAATTCCATTAATTTTAAGTTTATAAACATTTTTTTATGAGGTCTATTTGGAATGGTTCAATAAGTTTTGGTTTGGTGTCTATTCCGGTTAAACTCTATTCCGGTTCAGAGGATCGACGCTTAGAACTTGATATGCTCGATAGGCATGATCATGGGCGAATAAGGTATAAAAGAGTAAATGAAGAAACGGGAAAAGAAGTTCAATGGAAAGACATTGTAAAAGGCTTTAAGAAAGATGATGCCTATGTTATCTTAGAGAAAGAGGATTTTGAAAATGCGAATTTAAAAAAAAGTAAAACTATAGATATTGAGGAATTTGTGGGGGAGGATGAAGTGGCGGAAGTCCTTTACAAAAAACCTTATTTTCTGGAACCCCAGAAAGAAGGGGGTAAATCTTATAATTTATTGCGTGATGCACTTAAAAAAACAGAGAAACTGGGGGTAGCTACTTTTGTGATGAGACAGAAAGAACACCTGGCCTTAGTTGGCGTTTATAAAAAGGCGCTGGTTTTACACGTGATTAGATTTTCAGATGAGATCCGGGATACCGAAGATTTAAAATTGCCAAAAACCAAGGTAACTAAAAAGGAGGTGGATATGGCTATCTCCCTTATAGATCAGCATTCTACCAAATTTAAACTTGATAAGTTCAAGGATGTTTATAACGATCAGCTCATGAAAATCATCGATTCTAAAAGTACGGGTAAAAAGATTAAAACAGAAGATTTTAAAACAACACCCACTCCTGCAAAGGATCTTATGGCCCAATTAAAGGCCAGTCTTGAAAAGAAAAAGAAAAAAGCCTCTTAATATATGGGCCTAGAAGATTATAAGAACAAACGAAATTTTAAAGATACTCCGGAACCCGGTCCTGATTATAGTGATGAAAATCGAGGGAGGTTTGTTATCCAAAGACATCAGGCTTCCCGGCTGCATTATGATCTGAGGCTAGAAATGGAGGGGGTACTTAAAAGCTGGGCAGTTCCCAAGGGACCTTCAATGAATCCTGGAGATAAAAGGCTTGCGATTCAAACCGAGGATCATCCTGTTAAATACCTAGACTTTGAAGGTACTATTCCTAAAGGGAATTACGGGGCTGGGGTGATGAAAATTTGGGATAAGGGAACTTTTCGGGCTGCTGATGGCACAACAGATAATTTACTGGAACAACTGGATGAAGGTAATTTAAAAATCGAATTTAATGGACAAAAAATAAGAGGAGAGTTCGCGCTGGTTCATATCAATAGGGGGGATAAACAAAATCAATGGCTGCTTATCAAGAAGAAAGATAGGTTTTCTACCGATCTGGATTATGATGCTGAAATCTTCGCGGAAAAAGAATCACATGGAATTAAAAAGAACTCCGAAAGAAGAAAAAAACTTGATCCCGATGATTTTCTCAAACCTATGCTGGCCACAACAACTAAAAAGATTTTTAATAATCCCGATTGGATTTATGAGATCAAATGGGATGGATATAGAGTTCTAGCCAATATTACTGAGGGCACCGTAAACTTATATTCCCGTAATGGCATTTCGTTTAATAAAAAATTTTCAAAGCTAAGAAGAGAACTTGAGCAAATTCCTCACCAGACCATCCTGGATGGAGAAGTAGTCATCCTGGATGAGGATGGTGTACCCGATTTCCAGGCTTTACAAAACTTCGATAACAAAACGAAGGGGGAACTCAGGTATTATGTATTTGATATGTTATACCTCAATGGTCATTCCATGCTCGAATTGCCATTGCTCGAGCGAAAAAGCCTGCTTTCAGAAGTGCTTGAAGATTTGGATGCTGTTTTTTATTGCGACCATATCGAGGGAATGGGCACTGCATTTTATAAAAAGGCCATCGATGCAGGGCTGGAAGGAGTAATTGCCAAAAAAGCTCAGTCCACATATTCACCGGGTTATCGCAGTGAAAATTGGCTAAAGATAAAGGCAGTAAAAACCAGGGAAGCTATTATTTGTGGTTATACCGATTCGGAGCGTTCTGTTTTTGGCTCAATCATTCTTGGTACCTTTAAGAACGGAGCATTACGTTACATAGGAAATTGTGGCACGGGCTTCAGTGAGGAGGAACAGAAAAATCTTCTGAAAAAGTTTAAAAAACATCAAACAAAAGAAAGTCCCTTTCCCAAAAAGGTAAATCTCAAAGGCAGGAAACCTACCTGGATGCAGCCCAATCTAATTTGTGAAATTAAATTTTCAGAATATACCAAGAATGGTCTATTGCGACATCCTGTTTTTAAAGGACTAAGGCAGGATAAAGAACCGGAGGAAATCACTGAGGAAAAGCAAATTGAAGTACCCAGGAAGAAAGGGAAATCAGGTAGGTCAGGTGCTTCGTTGGATGTAGGTGGCATTTCGGTTGATTTCACTCATCTTGATAAAGTGTACTGGCCAGATTCCGGTTTAAAAAAGTACGATCTTATAGATTATTATATTCAGGTAGCCGATTATATGATGCCCTATTTAAAGGATCGACCTCAAAATCTTCATCGTCATCCCAATGGGATTACCAAAAAAGGGTTCTATCAAAAAGATACCCAGGGTCAGATGCCAGAATGGATAGAGCGTGTTAGCATATATTCGGAATCTGCCAATAAGGATATTGAATATATGCTTTGCCAAAACGAAGCTACCTTGCTCTATATGGCAAATCTGGGATGTATAGAGATAAATCCCTGGAACTCTCGCAAAGCTCATCTTGATCAGCCTGATTATACGGTTATTGATTTAGATCCTTCGGAGAAAAATACTTTTGAAGAGGTTGTCGAAGTTGCCCAAGCGGCGAAAGAGGTCATGGATTTTGCTAAAATTGACGGCTATTGTAAAACTTCTGGTTCGACAGGTTTACATATCTATATTCCCCTGGGAGCTAATTACAGCTATGATGAGGCCCGGGATTTCACAAAGTTACTCTGTTATTTTATCCAGGAGAAATTACCTGAGCTTACCAGTATGGAACGATCGGTGAAAAGTCGGAAAGGTAAGATTTACCTGGATTATCTTCAGAATAGGAGGGGACAAACGCTGGCCTCCCCCTATTGTGTAAGGCCAAAACCTGGAGCGCCGGTCTCGGCACCACTGGATTGGAAGGAAGTAAAAAAGGGTCTGAAGATTAAAGAGTTTAACATTCATACCATGCTCCATCGGATAAAGGAGAAAAAAGATCCTTTTAAAAAAGTATTAAGCAAGGGAATCTCCATAGAAAAAGCCATCAAACGTCTAGAGAACTCCTAAAATTTAATTAAAGTCTCTAAAGGCTATTTTTGAATTCCTATCTTGAAATTAAACCCATAGAATTAATGAAAAAACGAATAAGGAAACTTGCTGGGCGATATAAAATTTTAGACCAGATCCTTATTACGCTGTATCGCAGTTATGGTACTCATTCCCATTTGTATATCCTGGGGAGGGTTTTGGATAATGAGCCATTAAAAATTGCCAAAGATCCTTCCTTTTTTAAAACTATAAGAAACACCTGGAAACAATTTGATACCTTTGAGGTACCGGATGCTGAGGTAGAATTGGTTTTACCCGATAAAATTATCGCCACTACCAAATCGGGTCCTGAAGGCTATTTTTTGTTTGACGATGTTCTTGATCAAAATCTAGCTGAACATGCTGATAAGGAAGGTTGGGTAGATTTTGAGCTTTATTACCGCGGCCCGTTAGGAAAAAAAACCAGGGTGCTTGAGGAGCCTTTTACCGGAAGTTTTCTTATTCCCGATCCAGAAGCCGAATTTGGAGTGATTAGTGATATAGACGATACTATCCTTCATACCGGAGTTACTTCTTTTTTGAAGTGGCGGTTATTAAAAAATAGTTTGTTGACCAATGCTTACCAAAGAATCCCCTTAAAAGGCGCTCCGGATTTTTACAAGAAATTACACCTGGGAGTTTCAGGGAAGAATAACAATCCGATGTTTTATTTAAGTAACAGTCCCTGGAATCTTTATGAATACCTGAAACTCTTTTTAGATCATAACCAGTTTCCGAAGGGACCGATGTTGCTTCGAAATTTCAGAACCCCCTTTGATCGTAGTCTCAAACCAGAAAAACCCCATAAACAAAAAGAGATTGCAAATATCCTGAAAACCTACCCTAGTCTTAATTTTATTCTTATAGGAGATAGCGGGGAACATGATGCTTCAATTTATACTGAAATTGCTGCCCAGTACCCCAATAGGATATTGACGATTTACCTCAGGAGCGTAAAACATCGGAAACAAATGCAGAGGGTAAAGAGCATTATAGATAATTTTGAAACTACTCCGGTCTTAATGGTGGAATCCTCAGAACAGGCCGTTAGACACGCCCGGGAAAAAGGCTTTATTAAATAGAAATTCAGCAAAAAATACTTTATTAATCATCTATACTGGCGCCTACAGCTGTTCGTTGTGATTTCCCTGTTTTTCTTGGCATCGTTCCAAAGATATGATCCCACAATGGGGATGATACTCCAAAGGCTCTGTCGGGTTCGCGGTAATGGTGAATGCTATGATGATGCCATAAGGTTTTTAAAAAATTATTAGGAACCTTAAAGGCATGTACCGAATAATGCACAGCAAGATATCCGGCGTAACCAATTAAAAAACCTGCAAGAAAACCGAAGACATAATCACCCAGGACTGCCCGGTAAATAATAAAAAGGACCGTGGCAATAATAAGACTTAGAACCGGCGGCATAGCAAGGCGGGATTTATCTTTAGGATAGTCGTGATGTACTCCATGCATCGTATAGGAGATTTTTTGTTTCCGTGGGGTGGTTGCAGGAATATGGTAAAGATACCTGTGCATTAAATATTCCACCAGGGTAAAGAAAAATACCCCGGCTGCAAACAAAAGTATCATCATAGGAGCCTCAAAACCTTTTTCTACAATGCCGTAGTAGATTAAAACTGCTGCGATCACCCCGAAAATAATCAGAGGTAGAGAAATATGGGTGTGGGTTAATTTCTCTAAAATAGGATTCTTAAACAATTTGGGAGATCCCTTATGTTTTGGTCTTTTCAGTTTAGTGGATTCCATAATTTTTATTTTTTAAAATAAACCATGCAATTCTCCGTCAATACGGTTTATAATATTTCCTAAATCTTCCGGGTTATCTACAAAGTTAATATTATCTACATCGATAATAACCAGGTTCCCTTTATTATAATTGTGTACCCAGGCCTCGTAACGTTCATTAAGTCTGCTTAAATAATCAATTGAAATTGAATTCTCATAATCACGTCCGCGTTTGTGAATTTGATTAACCAGATTCGGAATGCTGCTTCGCAAATAAATCAGAAGATCCGGCCCTTGTACCACGCTTTCCATTAAATCAAACAAAGATCTGTAATTCTCGAAATCACGGTTAGTCATAAGCCCCATTGCATGCAGGTTGGGAGCAAAAATATGGGCATCTTCATAAATGGTTCGATCCTGGATGATTTTTTCTCCACTTTCTCTGATCTGAAGAATTTGCCTGAATCTGCTGTTTAAAAAGTAAATCTGCAGGTTAAAAGACCATCGTTCCATCTTATTGTAAAAATCCTCGAGGTAGGGGTTTTCCAGAACTTCCTCAAATTGAGCTTCCCAATTATAATGTTTCGCTAAAAGTTTTGTGAGGGTGGTTTTTCCGGCCCCAATGTTTCCTGCAATGGCTACATGCATAAATCAAAATTTTACTGGTGGGTTAGATTTGGTAATTGATGATGTAAAGATAAAAGATTTGAACAATACCCAATTTTTCCGTTTGTCAATTTATTTATAAAATTTAAATTCAAAGGTGTCTGACTTCCTTATTTGCCTGTAATTGATTAAATTAATAGATAATTTTTTCGAAATTTAAAAGATGAGGACTCTGGTGCTTTTTGTGATTTTTAACCTGATATTACTCGGAGCGGTACAAACTCAGGAGGAGAATGTAGTTATGCTAATGCGTGCCGAAAGTCACTTTGATTTTGATCAAACCTACTCTCGTCTTCAAGACCGATTAGCGGAGCGACCAGGAATAAAAATTTTTGCTGAAATTGATTATTCAGAAAATGGTCGGGAAAAAGGACTGCAATTAGCCCCGGCGCGTCTTCTTATTTTTGGAAATGCAAGAGCAGGTACTCCGTTAATGCAAAATAGACAGTTAACCGGTCTTGATCTGCCTTTGAAAATTCTAGTGGTTGAAGATGAAAATGGAAATGTATCACTGACCTATAGCGATGTGGGACAATTAAAAACTCGACATGGGCTTAAGTCAACCAAAACCTTAAGAAACATACAAAAGAGTCTGAAAGATATTGCCAGGGGAGCTTCCGGCCGGAATCCTAAAAAGACCGGTGAATATAAGCTCCGGTACATGGAGGGAATTGAAAGCTTTAAGAGTCAATATAGTTTCCAAGAAACACTGCGTCGTCTTAAAAATGAAGTGAAGGCTTTGGAGGGAGTGACCCTCTATGGGGAAATTGATCATACAAAAAACGCCGAAAAGCTGAATATGGGGTTAAGACCTGCCACCTTATTGATTTTTGGAAATCCTGAAGTAAGTACCCGGTTAATGCAGCAGAATTTGCTTTGGGGCCTGGTACTACCCATAAAAATGCTTGTGTGGAGAGATGAGACTGGTCTGGTGAAGATTTCGTATAACGCTCCGGATTTCTTATCCAGGCGCTACGGAATTCATTCAGAATTGGGAACCCAAATAGATCAGGTAAAACTGGCAAGTAAAGCCGCTGGGATCATCCTGGAGTAGCTCAGAAAAAAGATTTCCATTTATATATTTCAGAATCGAATAGACAACTTTCACATTTGGAGAACATCCAGAGACAGTCTATAAAATCAGTAATCATATGGAATAATAGGCCGATAAATATCAATCTGATGATCTTAGCTTTGACAAAAATTGAACCTGCAATATAACCTATAATAGGTATTGCTGAATGCAGAGGATGATATCCTATCCCGCAGCGCATAGGATCAAATAGGGGCTTTGCAAAGACGTGGTCGAGGTCGACAGCCATGGTAGATAGCAGAATCAGCCAGTTTTTTTTCCAGTTTTTCTTATCGTAAAACCAGGCAATAGCACCTATGGCTATAAAATGGAGAAAATAATGGGTGAGCGTTTGTACCAATAGAATTAAAGTTTCAACTTTCGAGAATTTTCTGACTGCTCGGTGTCCTCTTCATTGGGGACAAGAAGTTTATTTAATTTTCGATCCAAAACAACATATCTGGAAATGCCCACTAAAATAAAGAGCACACAGATAAAAAGCGCTGCATAACCAATCCAATGCAAATTAGGATATTCCTTAACCTGGAGTAGGGCAATGCCTCCGATTAATAAATAAAGGGAAGCTCTGATATAGGAAAGTAGCGTCCGCTCATTAGCCAGTTTGGTACGTTCCAGGGCGAGATGTTCCCTGACTAGTTTTTCATCTATTATTCGGGTTTTGAAAGGGTTACTAAGCTTTACTCTTCTCATAAAATCTCAATTTTAAGCATAAAAATCCGGGTAGCTAAATTATAATCAAAAGTTACCAAAAACAGCTGGTACTATGCCAATTAGAAACTTCATTTAACTATCCGGTCTTTCTTAAAGGCTTTTAATTGCTAAGTCTGTGGCAAGTACAGCCAGGAGCGCTAAAGCTCTGGGTTGCTTTGTGCCATGGGAAAGCTGCGTTATATTTATTGTTCTCCCAATAGAATTCACCCCGTTTCTCTGGATGATTTCCTATTTCATTCATGGTTTGTGCATCATAAAGCCTACCATTTATCATCGTATAAATAACGGTCTCAGAGTTACGGATATCCTCCAGGGGATTTTCATCTAAAACGATCAGATCGGCAAGCTTTCCTTTTTCCAGGGAACCTATTTCGCTTCCCATGCCTATATATTCAGCCCCGTTAATGGTGGCCGCCTGCAGGGCTTCCATATTGGTCATTCCGCCCATCTTGAGCAACCAAAGTTCCCAGTGAGCTCCAAGTCCCTGTAATTGTCCGTGGGCACCCAGGTTAACTTTAACCCCAATGTCGGTTAGCATTTTAGCAGTTTTTGAAACCAGTACGGGCCCGTTCTCATACTCTTCCTCCGGAAGTTTTGTGCGGTGACGGGAACGGGAATCGACAATATATCTTGGAGTAAAATTAAGTAACCGCTTGTTTTCCCACACGTTATCCTTTTGGTAAAAATAGTACTCTCCGTTGATTCCTCCGTAATTTACAATTAAAGTAGGAGTGTAGCCGGTGCTGCTGTTGCCCCAAAGTGTTTTGATGTCTTTATAAACAGGGGCCACAGGGATGTTATGCTCAATACCTGTATGCCCGTCAACGATCATATTCATATTGTGAAGAAAGGTACTTCCCCCTTCCGGCACCACATTCATGTTTAACTCCTTGGCAGCCTGCATAATTTGCTGGCGTTGTTCCCTGCGTGGCTGATTATAACTTTTTACTGAAGTCGCTCCAAAAGCCTTTGTTCTTCGCAAGGCAGACCGGGCATCCTCCAGGTTGTTGATGACCGCCTTAAAATCACCATCAGCACCATAAAGAATAACTCCGGTGGAATAAATCCTCGGACCTACCATCTGACCAGCTTTGACCATTTCAGCCATGCTGAAAATAGTTTCGCTCAAGGCTGAGGGATCGTGGACTGTAGTAACTCCAAATGCGAGATTGGCGTATAAGGGCCAGTGCTTTTGCGGGGTGAGTCCATACCGGAATGCACCTATATGAGCGTGCGCATCTACAATCCCAGGCATAACTGTTTTGTCGCTTAAATCATATACCTTTGCACTTTTTGGAATAACTACCTGAGAGGCTCTTCCAACGGCAATAATTTTATTGCCCTCAATTAAAATACTACCCTTTTCAATAACATTGTCACCCTCCATGGTGATGATACGTGCATTGGTCAATGCAATCTGCCCGGAAGGAACATCGGTTTTAAGCTTTAGTCCTATTTTTGTGCCTTTTTCCGTTATCGGGGCAATGGAATCAGGTGAATTCTTTAAAAAAGTAAATCTTTCTGAAACCTTGTTGGTGAAATATTGGTCTCCTAGGGTCCAGTGCAGATTTTTACTATCCTCAGACCAGTGAAGGTTAAGTCCGGCATCTTTTGCAATCTGGCTCACCGGTATTGCTTTAGTGTTGTTGTCCAGCTCTACCGGACGCCCGTTCATTGGAAGGGGGGCAACATAAGCCTTGTGCAAATGGGAAAAAACCACCCATTTATTGTCGGGACTTGGAACCAGGCGATTGGCGTACTTTGACTTGATATGCGTGCGCTCCTGGTAACCGTTAAGGTCAATACTCTTTAGGTTTTTCTCAATCCTTCCCATAAGCGCACCGCCGGTTTGAAAAAATACCCGTTTTCCATCAGCACTAAATTGAGGAAAATCTCCAGTGTCGTAAATCTTTTTCAAATTCTCTCCAGATACACCCACAGTGTATATTCCTGGCTCCTTGCTAAAGGTCTGTCCCTGGTCAGAGTTGCCTTTTTCTTTTACAAATACTATGGATTCTCCATTAGGAGAAAAAGATGGATTTCTATAAATTCCTTTCTCTGAAGTTAGCTTTTGTGGATTTCTTCCATTTAAACCAACTTTCATCAAAGCGCCCATTCCCTGGTCTGTCCAGGTTACATAGGCTATTTCTTTTCCATCAGGGGAAAAAGCAGGTTCAAATTCAAATGTTTCGCTTTTAGTGATTCGCTGTGGTTTGCCGTCGGGCAGCTCTTTTTTCCAAAGATGGCCAACGGCACTGAACACTAGCGTTTTTCCGTTAGGGGAAGTCACAGCATGACGAATAACCTTAGCTTCAAATTCTTTAGAAAAGACCTGGTGTTCACTGCGGTGGCTTTCCGCTATTTCAATGGTGTTTTCCACCTCAAAAGGAATGATCTGGCTCTCGAAAGTTTCAATATTTACGCGGTTGAGCTTACCCTGAGCCCAAAATATAATTTCCTTATTGTTGGGCATCCAGGAAAAACCGGGATAGACTCCAAAAATTGCCCAGGCCTCCTGCTGGTCCTTACTGAGCTTATCATAAACTGGCCATTCCTCCCCGGTTTCCAGGTCGTGAATGAATAATACGGATTTGGTCCTGACGCGTTTTACAAAAGCTAATTTTTTTCCGTCAGGTGATACCTGAGGTCTGGCTGCTCCTCCCGGACCTCCGGTAATGGTAGTATTTTCGCCGGTCTCAAAGTCATATCGTTTGATCACATATATTTGCTTGTTGGGATCTTTATTATACTGGAAAGCACCACCGGGATACATGTCTTCACTGTAATAAAGGTATCTGCCGTCGGAAGAAATGCTGGGTTCGTTCACATCCTGTTGGTCATTCTTTCGCTCGGTTAGCTGCAAGCCAGCGTTTCCACCGATATGGTATTGCCACATTTCACCGGCTCCCAGGGATCGTCCCGAGGTAAAATGTTTTCTTGCAATGATTGAATTCCCATCGGCACTCCATTCCCCATTATTCAAAAGCCTGAAATCCTCTTTTGTGAGTTGTTTAGGATTTTCTCCATTGCTACCCATGATCCAGATATTATCACCTCCGGCGGCATCGCTAGTGAACGATATTCTGGAACCATCCGGGCTAAATCTAGGTTGGACTTCATAGGCCATACCACTGCGAAGGATCTTCGCCTTTCCTCCAGAAACCGGCATTGAATAAATATCTCCCAATAGGTCAAACACTATGGTTTTCCCATCCGGGCTCACATCGAGATTCATCCAGGTGCCTTCATCAGTTTGAAGTTGCACTTTTTTGATATTCCAATCGTCTGAATAAGGGTCATTAACATCCCATTTGTCTTTTTCTTCCTGTGAAATCAGGTTCGAGGCGGCCATTAGTAGAAATATGGCCGGAAAGAATTTTTTAAGCATTTTATTTATTTTAGGGGCGCTAAAGATACAGCTTCTTTTTTTTGCTGAAAGAGGATTATGAATGAGCTTCTTAGAAAGGCAAATTACTTAAATCCACGTTTCCCCCTGAGATGATTATCCCTGTTTTCTTTCCCCTGAATTTTTCCTTTTCGCGAAGCAAGGCTGCGAAGGCCACCGCACTCGATGGTTCGACGATAATTTTCATCCGTTCCCATATCAGGCGCATTGCTGAAATAATTTCCTTTTCGTCCACTCTAATGATTTCTGAAACAAACTTTTGAATCAGCGGGAAATTTTTATCTCCTAGGTGGGTTTTCAAGCCATCGGCAATTGTGTTTATGGTCTGATTGGTCTCAATCTTTCCGCTTTTAAGAGATCGGAAAGCGTCATCGACTTCAAAGGGTTCTGTCCCTTTGGTTTTGCAGTTATTTCCGAAATAATTCACCGCAAGAGCAGTGCCGGCAAGTAATCCACCACCGCCCACGGGAGTAAGCATAATTTCAAGTTCGGGTTGTTCTTCCATGAATTCGATCGCTGCTGTACCCTGGCCGTATATTACATCGAGTTGATTGGAGGGATGCAAAAAATTAGCCCCGGTTTCATTCATAATTTTTTCTGCTGTTTGTTCACGGTCTTTCAGGGTAGGGGGGCACATTGTAATTTCTCCGCCATAACCTCTAACCGCAGCTTTTTTCACCTCAGGAGCTGAAGTGGGCATCACGATATAGGCGGGTATGCCCAGACTTTTTGCTGCCAAAGAAACCGCCTGGGCGAAATTTCCTGAAGAATGAGTGACAACCCCTTTTTTTCTGGCTTCTTCCCTTAGGTTTAATATAGCTGCCGTAGCACCGCGCATTTTAAAAGCGCCGCCGCGCTGAAAGTTTTCACATTTGAAAAAAACCTCCGTACCTGCTATTTCGTTTAGCAAATGGGAACTCAATACCGGGGTACGGTGAATAAAAGGCTTAATTTCTTTATGAAGTTTTTCAAATTCTCTTTTGCTGATCATTTTGTGAAATAAGCGATTTAACCCGAATAGGGGTTATTTTTTCATCCTTAAAGTTAAGGGTTCTAATCAAAAACAAAAACTCATCACCAGTGGGCATTATTTCTCTTCCTCAATTGGAATGGCCAAAAAGGGTACTTCAGCCTTCTTGAGTAATTCCAGGGAAACATTTTCCGAAAGAATATTAAAGAGAAAACCGTGTTTGTGGGTGCCAACGATCAATAGATCAGCATGGAGTTTTTTTACTTCTTCGATAATTGTTTGTACGGTGGGACCCTGAATGAGCAAGGCTTCCGATTCGATGTTTTGATCTAAAAAGAGCTTGCTTATAGCCTGGAGCTGTCGATGCTCTTCTCGGAATTCCTCAGCTTTAAGGTCCCTGATATACTGGGGTCCAACCTCGTAACCTGTAAAATCAGGACTAGGTTCAGCCACATGAACGACCCAAACCTTCGATCCAAATTTTTCAGCAATGCTTTCTGCATAACTCATTAAATCTCCTACGGTGTCATTGAAATCAACAGCAACCAAAATGTTTTTAAATGCTTCCATTATTTAATTGTTTAATAACCTTTTTCTTTTTCCACCACATTCTTCAGTGGTTCTTCTTCCATCATTCTTTCATAATTCTCTGCAATTTGGGGTACCACGTAATTGGGATGGGTGACGCTGGCGATATGGGGTGTGATAAATACTTTGGGGTGTTCCCAGAATGGATGATCCTCGGGCAGTGGCTCTTCCCAGAATACATCCAAAGCTGCACCTGAGAGGTGATCCTGATCCAGCATTTCTATAAGATCGAGTTCGACAAGATGCTCTCCCCTGGCAACATTAATCACATACGCTCCTTCAGGAAGTTTTTCAAATAAATCCTTATTTAAAATTTTTTCTGTTTCCTGAGTAAGCGGGAGAAGATTTACAAGTATTTCGGACTTTTTGAGAAAATCCTCCATTTCTTCTTCTCCAGAAAAACTTTCGATATTTTCAATGTCCTTTGGGGTTTTTGAAAATCCGTGGACCTTAAAACCATTTTTCACCAATGTCTTGGCCGTTGTCCGGCCAAGATGACCCAGGCCTAATATGCCCACGTTCATGTCTTTATTTCTCTTATAGGTTATTGGGTTCCAGGTTTTCTCTGCCTGCTGTTTCTGGTAGGATAAGAGGTCACGTTGGTAATTCAGAACAAGGCTTAAAACGAAATTACCCATATCCTCTTCCAACATGTTATCTACCACCTTTGTGATCTGAATATTCTCCGGAAGTTCCGGGTCGGAAGTAATATGATCAACTCCTGCGCCCATAGAAGCAATGACTTTTAGATTCGGATAATTTTTGAAAAGTCCACGCGGATGTTTCCATGAAAGTACAAAGGTTACTTCTTCTTTATCGTGTTCTTCCGGATAAACATAAATATTTAGGCCTGGATGTTGATTTTGAAGGGCTTTTACCCAATTTTCCGGGTCTTTCCCCGGGCTTACAATTAAAAATGACATTGATTCTCTTTTAAAAATGGTTAATATTTTAACTAACAAAGGCACTGTAACCAGTAATGGCACGGCCTACAATTAATGAATTAATTTCCTTGGTTCCTTCATAGCTGTAAATGGCCTCTGCATCGGCCACAAAACGGGCTACGTCATATTCTAATAGAATTCCGTTTCCTCCCATTACTTCCCTGGCCCTGCTGACTACATCCCGGGTTCTCATGCTGCAAAAGACTTTTGCTAATGAAGCGTGTTCATCTGAAAGTATTTCAGCATCTTGCATTTCCGAAAGTCGGAAAACCAGAGTTTGCATAGCGGTAAGGTTAGAAAGCATTTCTACCAGGTGATTTTGAATAAGCTGGTAGGAAGCAATTGGTCTTCCAAATTGTTCCCGTTTTCGGGTGTATTTCAGAGCGCTTTCGTAGGCACCCCGGGCACAGCCTACTGCCTGCCAGGCTACTCCTGCCCGTGTCATCCGAAGCACTTTGGCTGTATCTTTAAAACTGTTGGCATTTTGCAGCCTGTCGCTTTCTGGAATAATGCAATTTTCCAAGGTAATAAGGGCATTCTGCACAATTCGCAGAGCCATTTTATCTTTCATCTTTTCGGCCTTAAAACCAGGATTTTCTTTTCTTACAAGGAATCCTTTTACCTGGTTAGAGTCTTCATCTCGCGCCCAAATGATGATAATATCTGCAAAGGTTGCGTTACCAATCCATTTTTTTTGCCCGTTTAATATCCAGTTTTCACCATCAAATTTACAGGTGGTTTCTAATCCACCAGCCACTCCGGAACCTACATTGGGTTCGGTAAGACCAAATGCTCCGATTTTTTCCAGTTTTTGCATTTTGGGAAGCCATTCCTGCTTTTGTTCCTCACTTCCGCAAAGGTAGATGGATCCCATGGCAAGGCCGCTGTGAACCCCGAAAAACGTAGAGACAGATACATCTACCCGTGCTATTTCCTGAGCAATAATACCTTCCATGAGGAAGGGAAGGTCAGGACAACCGTAACCCTTATATGGGACACCGGTGATATTGAGCTTCTTGAATTTTTCAATGATCTCAAAAGGAAACTTGGCGCGGTTCCAATGATCGTTCACCAGTGGGCGGACCTCATCTTCCATAAAATTTCGGACCCTCATCTGCAACTCGCGTTGTTCCAGAGTTAGTTTAAGATCTAGGTTGTAGAAATCACCATCGATGGGTGGGAGATCACTCTGGCCTTTTTTCTGTTTGGTCTTTAACATTTTCATCAGGCCTTTAAGTTGGCGTTCATCTAGGGCCCCCAATGTTTTCATGGCATCTGAAAGGTCAATTTGTTGGTTGATTTTCGCAAGTTGATCCATGTCGACCGACCTCAGTAGCCTTATGGTGTTACGTACTTTTTTAAAAACGGACATCTAACATGGGATTGGTTGGAAATTAAAATTAGGAATAATTAATTCTGCCCGCTGTTAAAGCTTTCCGAAGAAAACCTAAAAAAGAAGGCCGCGGAAAACGCGGCCTATTGAAATTTATTTTTAGTAAAAAAATTTTAAAGTCCAAAAACTTCCTTGACCTTATCAACATAATCGAGTTTTTCCCATGTGAAAAGTTCAACTTCTTTGGTGATTCTACCATTATACGGGCTTTCAAATACCTTGGTTAGGATTTTCGGCTCTTTTCCCATATGCCCATAAGCCGCCGTTTCGCGGTAGATTGGGTTGCGTAACTTTAATCGTTCTTCGATTGCTGCCGGGCGCATATCGAAGATTTCAGCTACTTTTCTGGCGATTTCTCCATTTTTGAGGTCAACTTTGGATGTTCCGTAGGTATCAACAAAAATGGATGTTGGTTCTACAACCCCAATGGCATAAGAAACCTGGACAAGAATTTCATCAGCTACACCTGCAGCAACTAAATTTTTGGCAATATGCCTGGCAGCATAGGCAGCTGAGCGGTCTACCTTACTAGGGTCTTTGCCAGAGAAAGCCCCACCTCCGTGGGCTCCTTTGCCACCGTAAGTATCTACGATAATCTTTCGCCCCGTCAAGCCCGCATCTCCATGTGGACCACCAATAACAAATTTTCCGGTAGGATTAATATGATAGGTGATATCCTCATTGAACAATTGCTGTACATAATCAGGCAATTGTTCTTTTACTCGCGGAATAAGAATTTCTTTTATATCTTTTTCGATCTTTTTCTGCATCAGCTCATCCTCATCGAATTCATCGTGCTGGGTGGATACGACAATGGAAACTATTTTCTGTGGAATATTATCGTCATTATATTCAATGGTCACCTGGCTTTTGGAGTCGGGACGTAAGTAGGTTATTTCTTTTTCTTCCCGTCTGATTTTTGCTAGTTCAATAAGTATCTTGTGTGAAATATCCAAAGCCAGAGGCATAAAGTTATGGGTCTCATTGGTGGCATAACCAAACATCATCCCCTGGTCGCCGGCACCCTGTTCGTCCTTGTTTCCTCTGTCTACCCCCTGGTAAATCTCCTGGGATTGTTCGTGAATCAGGGAGATTACCCCACAGGAATCCCCGCTGAATTTATAAGCACCTTTAGTATACCCGATATCATTGATAACATCCCGGGCAATGGTTTGCACATCAAGGTAGGTATCGCTACGGACTTCTCCGGCAAGCACGACCTGACCTGTCGTCACCAAAGTTTCACATGCCACTTTGGAGTTTTCATCAAAAGCTAGAAAATTGTCAAGCAGGGTGTCGCTTATCTGGTCGGCGATCTTATCTGGATGTCCTTCAGAAACGCTTTCAGAGGTAAATAAATAAGCCATATTTCTTTAAATATTATAGAATTATGGGCGGAATTTGACTTGAGAAGCTAACAGGAGTAGTATTACTGCTTTAGCATTTTTTAATACACCTGGGTGTATTTAGGGTTGCAATCAGTCAAATCCTTCCCTTTTTGTTATTCAATTACAAATGTATAAAAATAAGTGGGATTCAATATTTATTTTTCAAAGTTTAATTATAAGACTTCTTCTTAGAAGAGCCATTTGATATATATGAAAGAATTTCAGGAAAGCTATGTTTATTTTTGGAATAAAATAATTTTATTTCCTTAAAATAAATTTTTGATAAAAATCAGGATTGGCCTTGGATATTAAAAAAATCTGCCCTTATCTTTGTACCAAGAAAACAACGAAATGTACAAGTTTATTTGCAATATGATGCGTATGATGATGTGGAAAAGCTCCGCAGCGCGCACTATTGCATGAAACTGAAAAGATAATTGCAAGAGCCGCTGCCAACGCAGCGGCTTTTTTTTGTTTAAAGACTAATTATTTCCATAAAACCGGAAATAGGAATTTTCACCTTTAGGATAAGGTTTGGAAAGCAAAAATTAAATCAAAGAATTAATCTCCCTGAGTGATCGGGAAAAAATAATTTAAAATGAGTAATAATCTGTCAATAGGAAAAAACATGATAATGCGTATGATGATGTATATGTGTATGCAGATGAATTGCTATTGCCAGAATCGAATGTAACTTAGTTTGTTTAGAGTTCAATTGAAGCCCCCCTGGTAATAGCAAAACCCGGGGGGCTTTTTTTATTACCATTAATTTTAACTTTAAAAAACTAACAACATGAGTACTCAAAATTTTTCTACCAACGCCCTTCATGCCGGACACGATGTTACTGCTAATGCTGGAACCAGAGCAGTTCCACTTTATCAGTCCACCTCTTACGTTTTTAAGGATTCCCAACACGCGGCCGATCTTTTTTCCCTGGCCGAACCAGGTTTTATTTACACCCGTATCAACAATCCCACTAACGATATTCTGGAACAGCGGCTGGCAGCACTGGAAGGTGGCATCGCGGCGGTAGTTACCGCCTCAGGAACCGCAGCTATCAATACGACTCTTTTAACCTTGTTGAAAGCCGGAGATCATATCGTGGCCTCAAACAGTTTATATGGAGGAACCTATAACCTGTTGAATGTGACCTTGCCGCGTCTGGGAATTACCACCACCTTTGTGGAACCAGGCAATCCGGAAAACTTCAGCAAAGCGGCCAAAGAGAATACCCGGGTTTTCTTTGTGGAATCCCTGGGTAATCCAAAACTGGATGTGCTCGACCTAAAAGCAATCTCAGCGAAAGCCAAAGAATTTAAAGTCCCCTTTATTGTTGATAACACCGTAGCTACTCCCTCATTACTGAAGCCCATAGAACATGGCGCAGATATCGTGATCGAATCCCTTACCAAATATATTAACGGAAATGGCACTGCCCTGGGAGGAGCAATTATCGATGCCGGTAACTTTGACTGGGCCAATGGTAAGTTTCCGGAATTCACTGAGCCTTCTCCAGGGTATCACGGCTTAGTCTACCATGAAGCTTTGAAGGAAGCTGCATTTATTGCTAAGGTACGAATTGAAGGGTTGAGAGATCACGGAGCCGCACTTAGTCCATTTAATGCCTTCCAGATCATTCAGGGACTGGAAACTTTGGAAATACGCATTAAGCAACATAGCGAAAGTGCACTGGAGCTTGCCAAATGGCTTCAGGAACAGCCTATAGTGAAATGGGTGAATTATCCTGGGTTGGAAAGCAGTAAATACTACGAGCTCGCAAAAGAATATCTTCCGAAAGGACAGAGCGGGGTGGTGACCTTTGGTGTTGACGGAGGCTACGAATCAGCAAAAGTGGTGGCCGATGAAACCAAACTATTTTCCCTTTTAGCCAATATTGGGGATACGAAATCTCTTATCATTCATCCTGCCAGTACCACTCACCAGCAACTTAGTGAAGAGCAGCAAGCCACTACAGGAGTAACCCAGGATCTTATACGCCTTTCCGTTGGACTTGAGGATGTGGAAGATTTAAAAAATGATCTAAAGGAAGCTTTTTCAAAAATAGGCAAAAAAGCATTGGTTTAATTATTTGTTGGTTGGAAGGCGATGGGAAAAGCATCCAGGTTAAGACTTTTCCCTCACCGCCTTTCGAAAAAAAAGAAAATATGCTTCAGGAGATCCTTATAGAAAATTTTGAAAATTCTGCCGGAGAGACTCAGAATATTCACCTTTGTTTCCAGCAATTTGGGCAGCCTTTAGAGCTTGCTCCAATAGTATTGGTAAATCACGCTTTAACTGGAAACTCCCAGGTTACCGGTGAAAACGGCTGGTGGAGTGGAATTGTAGGGTCAGGAAAAACCATAGATACCGATCATTATGCAGTGTTAGCTATTAATATTCCGGGTAATGGTTTCAGTGGAAAAAAAGAGGACCTAATAGACAATTATAAAGATTTCAGTTTGAAAGATATTGCCAGGCTACAGGCCTTAGCCCTGGCAGAGCTGGGAATCAATAAACTGTTTGCTATTATTGGGGGGTCTATTGGTGGTGCACTTGCCTGGGAGCTGGCAGCATTGCAACCCGACCTTGCAGAACATATTGTACCTATTGCAACTGATTTTAAAGCTACTGATTGGGTACTTGCAAATTGCAAAGTGCAGGCCCAGATTTTAAACAATTCGGTCTGCCCAGTCAAAGATGCACGGATGCACGCGATGACCTTTTACCGGACTCCACAATCCCTTGCTAAAAAATTTAACCGTTCAAGAGAAGAGGTGCAGGCATGTTACAAGGTGGAAGGCTGGTTGCAATATCACGGGAATAAACTGGAGGAACGTTTTCAGCTGGCTTCCTATAAATTGATGAATCACCTGCTCACTACCATCGATATCAGCAATGGAAAGGGGAATTACCTGGAGGTCGCAAAGAAAATAAAGGGCCACATCCATATAATTACCGTGAATTCAGATTGGTTCTTCCTTGCCGATGAAAACTGGGCAACCTATGTGGATCTTTCCCTGGCAAAACACAATGTGAGTATTCACGAAATAAAATCCATCCACGGGCATGACGCTTTTTTAATTGAAGCCTCTCAACTCAGCCGATTTTTAAAACCAGTATTTAAGACTAACAAAATAAAAAATGAAAACAGTGAACATCATCTTATTTGGAGTAGGTAATGTGGGGGGGACCCTTATAGACCAACTTTTAAAAATAAGAACGAAATGGGTCAAGGAATTTAAACTAAACCTTGAAATTCCAGTAATCGCTAATTCGGAAAAAGCGCTTCTAAGACCAGGAGGCATTAGTGAAACCTGGCAGGAAGACTTTAATCATAAAGCGGTATCCTATCAGTTGGAAAGTATTTTTGAATTCAGTAGAAAGCACCAGCTGGAAAACCCTATAATTATTGATGCTACTGCCAGTAAAGACTTTGTCCTGGAATATCCAAGGCTTGTCCAAAATGGGTTCCATTTAGTTGCCGCCAACAAGCTGGCCAATACCCTGTCCCAAGAATTTTATAATGGATTACGAAAAGAACTCGAAAAACACAACAAACTTTTTTATTATGAGACCAATGTGGGGGCAGGTCTGCCTATAGTGGATACCTTACAAGGGCTGTATCAGGCAGGGGAGAAAGTAACTCGCATTAGGGGTGTATTTTCCGGTTCTTTGAGCTTTATCTTTAATACCTATTCTGAAGGGAATGAAGAATTTTCGGAGGTCTTACAGTTAGCGGATAAACTAGGATATACTGAGCCCGATGCCCGCGAGGATCTCTCTGGTTATGATGTGGGACGAAAGCTCCTTATCCTGGCAAGAGAACTTCAATTGAAAAATGAATTTGAACAAATTAAGATCCAGAGCCTTATTCCAGAAAAGTTAAACGGCCAAAACTCTGCAAAAGATTTTAAGAAAAGAATTTCTGAATTGGATGAAATTTTTGCGACCCATAAGAAAGAACTGGAAGGTAATCATGTTTTACGCTATATAGGTGAAATCGATGTAGAAAATACCAAGTTGGAAGCCAGGTTGATCTCCGAGCCACGAACATCTGCTTTAGGACAGATCAAAGGCGCTGACAATATTTTCGAGATCTATACAGAGTCCTATGCTAGTCAACCCCTGGTGATTCAGGGAGCCGGTGCTGGGGCAGGGGTAACCGCACGCGGTTTGGTCTGGGATGTGCTGAAATTATCCCATAGGCTCAATTAATAATTAAAAATCCAACGAAATGCATTTTGAAACCGAAGCCATCAGAACCCAGACAGAAAGAACCCAATTTCTGGAACATTCCACGCCACTTTACCTTACCTCGAGTTATGTTTTTGAAGATGCCGAGGATATGCGGGCTTCTTTTGCCGAAGAAAAGTCGCGGAATATTTACAGTCGCTTTACCAATCCTAATACCTCTGAATTTGTTGATAAAATTTCAAAAATGGAAGGAGCAGAGGCCGGTTTTGCTTTCTCTACTGGAATGAGTGCAGTATTTTCTACACTGGCGGCTTTGCTCGATAGTGGAGATCATATTATTTCGGCAAGGGCGGTTTTTGGTTCCACACATAGTTTATTTACCAAGTTTTTTCCAAAATGGAATATTACACACAGTTATTTTAGTGTAGGTGAAATAGAAAATCTTGAAAGCCTTATAAGGCCTGAAACAAAGATAATTTTTGCGGAAAGTCCAACTAATCCCGGGGTGGATATCCTGGACCTGGAGTTATTAGGTGAAATAGCCAGAAAACATGATCTTATTTTGATAATTGATAATTGTTTTGCGACACCCTACCTACAAAATCCAATAGCATTTGGTGCTCACCTTGTGATTCATTCAGCCACCAAACTAATTGACGGCCAAGGTCGTGTTTTAGGAGGGGTAACCGTCGGTAATGCAGATTTGATCAGGGAGATCTATTTATTTTCTAGAAATACCGGGCCGGCCTTGTCTCCATTTAATGCCTGGGTCTTGTCTAAGAGTATGGAAACTTTGGCAGTAAGACTTGATCGGCATTGTGAAAACGCTTTAAAGGTTGCTAAATTTTTAGAGAGCCAGCCCAATGCGGCAAAGGTGAAATACCCTTTCCTGGAATCGCATCCTCAATATCATATTGCAAAGAAGCAGATGAAAGCCGGTGGGAATATTGTTTCCTTTGAAATTAAAGGAGGACTGGAAGCCGGTCGGAAGTTTATAAACGCTATCAAACTCTGTTCGAGATCGGCTAACCTAGGAGATACGCGAAGTATCGTTACTCATCCAGCCTCGACTACCCATAGTAAACTTAGTGAAGAAGACAGGTTACAAGCTGGAATCTCTCCTGGATTAGTCAGGATTTCCGTGGGACTTGAACATCCTGATGATGTGATTGCCGATTTGAACCAGGCTTTAAACAAGAAATGAATTGAAGAAAAAAATAAATTAGTAAAAGGTAAGAGGACGAAGTAAAAATTTTATTTAAGTATCTTCGTACTATGCTTTCAAAAAAGACAAAATACGGGATCAAGGCCCTGGCTTATATCGCCACACGTGAAGATCGGAAACCTGTACAAACATCAGAGATTGCCAAAAGTGAAAATATCTCATTGAAATTTCTGGAAAGCATACTTTTAAGTTTGCGAAAAACCGGTTTCTTGGGCTCTAAGAAAGGTAAGGGCGGGGGCTATTATCTCATTAAGGAGCCAGAAGAAATTAAGATGACCTCGGTGATCAGGGTTTTGGAAGGCCCAATAGCCATGGTGCCCTGTGTTAGTCTGAACTATTATGAAAAATGTGAGGATTGTCCCGATGAAGCCACCTGTTCGGTACATGCTCTGATGGTTCAGGTTAGGGATAGTACATTAAATGTTTTAGGTGAAAATACCCTGGCTGATTTGGCAAGGGTAAAGAAATAATGTTAAACGAGTTAATTTAAAGACAAATTAATTGGCATTCCCATTTGGGAAAAGTACTTTTGCTTAATAACCTAGTAAACCTATAGGGTAATAGACTTTATTAAAAGATGATTATGTTATTAAAAACCCGAAAGGCTACAAAGAGCTTTAAGGAGGACTCTTCCGGTGAAAAACCGGTACGCAGTGTTCTCAAAACCATAAGCTGGAGAACCATAGGCACCCTAGATACTATTGGTATCAGTTGGATGTTAACGGGAAAAGTGGAAACTGCCCTGGCCATTGGTTCGGTAGAACTAGTTACTAAAATGGTGCTATACTTTGGTCATGAAAGGCTATGGAATGCCATAAACTTTGGAAAGGAATAATATGAAAAAGCTTAGTGAAAACGAATTAAAAGAACTCAACGAGCAGTTCCGAAAAAGTAATCCCTCCGAAATCATTCGGTGGGCTGTTTCGAATGCAGGAAGGCCAGTAATTACTACTAATTTCCGTCCTTATGAAGCGGTTATTTTACACGCTGTTTCCAGGATAGAGCCAGCCATAAAAGTGATCTGGTGTGATACAGGTTATAATACCCCACAAACCTATAGACATGCCACCGAGGTCATTGAAGAATTAAAGCTAAATGTAAAGCTTTATACCCCCAAGGAAACTGCGGCTTACAGAGATGCTCTTTTTGGAGGTATTCCGGATGTGGATTCCACCCAACACGAAGAATTTACCAGGCAGGTAAAGCTAGAACCCTTTCAAAGGGCGATGGAACAACAAAAACCGGATATATGGTTCACTAATTTGAGGAAAGGCCAAACGGCTTTCCGAGATAGCATAGGAGTATTAAGCTATAGCAAAGATGGAATATTGAAAGTGAGTCCCTTTTATTACTGGAGTGACGAGGAATTGGATACTTACCTTGAGGAAAATGCCTTGCCTAATGAATTTAAATACTTTGATCCTACCAAGGTTTTGTCTAACCGTGAATGTGGATTGCACGCTTAAATTGGAAAAAAATGGAAAAAATTTTAAAACAAAACAGCCTGGAGAGTGAGGCGATCTATATTTTCAGGGAAGTTGTGGCACAGTTTGAAAATCCGGTGCTCTTATTTTCCGGTGGAAAAGATTCCATTACCCTGGTGCGCCTGGCACAAAAGGCTTTTTATCCGGCCAGGATACCTTTTCCCTTACTGCATATTGATACGGGCCATAATTTCCCGGAGACCATTGAATTCAGGGATCGGTTGGTAGATGAATTGGGATTGGAGTTGATTGTAAGAAATGTGCAGGATGATATTGATAATGGCAAAGCAGTCGAGGAGAAAGGAAAGTATTCCAGCCGAAATTCCCTGCAAACCAATACGCTCCTCGATGCCATTGAAGAATTTAAATTTGATGCCTGTATTGGTGGGGCTCGGCGTGATGAGGAAAAGGCGCGTGCCAAAGAAAGAATTTTTTCTGTGAGAAATGATTTTGGAGAATGGGATGAGAAAAATCAGCGGCCGGAAGTTTTCGATATGCTAAATGGGAGAATTGAAATTGGACAAAATGTAAGGGTATTTCCAATTTCTAACTGGACGGAGATTGATGTCTGGAGTTACATTGAATCAGAAGGCATTGAAATACCTTCACTTTATTATGCTCACCAGCGCGAGATCTTTGAACGCGATGGCTTGCTTTGGTCAGCTTCCGATTATGTCTATCGGGAGGAGGATGAAAAAACTGAAAATCGAATGGTCCGTTTCAGGACCGTAGGCGATATGACCTGCACGGCAGCGGTTGAGTCACAAGCCGATTCCATAGAAAAGATTGTTCAGGAAATCAGAGAGTCCAGTATCTCCGAACGTGGAGCCAGGATAGACGATAAGCGATCAGAAGCCGCGATGGAAACTCGTAAACAGCAGGGATATTTTTAATCCTGCGTCTTTGGGGTACCCGAGAGGGCCCAAAGGGGAGATTGAATTTTAAAGTTTAAAAAGAATATTGATGGAAGTTTTAAAAATAGCAACAGCCGGCAGCGTGGATGACGGCAAAAGTACCCTGATTGGAAGGTTATTATACGATACCAGGTCGCTTACCATAGATAAAATTGAAGCCATAGAAAAAGCCAGCAAGCGAAATGGATTGGATTACCTGGATTTTTCACTGGCCACCGATGGTTTAGTAGCTGAACGAGAGCAAGGAATTACCATAGATGTAGCGCATATTTATTTTTCGACAAAAAATAGGAGTTACATCATTGCTGATACTCCGGGACACGTAGAATATACCCGTAATATGGTAACCGGCGCCTCCACTTCTCAAGCTTCGATCATTTTAATTGATGCCCGAAAAGGAGTAATAGAACAAACCTACAGACATTTTTTTATCAATAATCTGCTTCGGGTGAAAGAGGTGATAGTAGCGGTCAATAAAATGGACCTAATCAATTATTCCGAAAAAGTTTTTAATGAGATCGTAGCCGACTTTAAGAACCTTCAGCAAAAAAGCAATTTCAAAGACCAAAAAATTAGCTTTATTCCTGTTTCTGCGCTCTGGGGTGAAAATATCGCTGAAAATTCTTCGGCGATGAGTTGGTACAAAGGAGACACTGTACTTGATCACCTGGAAAAAATTAAAGCTGATGATTTCAAAGCAGAGACGCCAGCTAGATTTGCAGTTCAGACCGTCATTCGGCCAAAGACAAAGGCATTTCATGATTTTCGCGGTTATGCGGGAAAGATTACCGGAAGCAGTCTTAAGGTGGGTGATAAGGTTACGGTACTCCCTTCGCTTACCTCTTCTACCATTAAAGACATTTATTTTTTCGAGGAAAAATTTGAAGAGGCCCCTGCAGGAAGTGCCGTTACTATTACTTTAACGGATGAGATCAATGTCGGGAGGGGGGATATGCTGGTCAAAACTAGTGAGCTACCCCAGCAGACACGGGAATTAAAGGCCACGGTTTGTTGGATGGACGGTACTTCTTTGATCCCTGGTACAAAATATATATTGCAGCATAACACCAATGATGTGCTTGCCAAGGTGGCTAAGATAGAAGGCCGCATTTCTACCAGTTATGAAGGTTTAACCGAGGTGGATTCCCTAAGCTTAAACGAAATCGGAGAGGTAGCCCTAAAACTAAGTAAACCTGTCTTCGCTGATAAATTCGAGGAACATCAGGAAAACGGAAGATTTATCCTAATAGATACCCAAACCAATACCACAGCAGGAGTTGGTTTTGTGAAGAATTAAAATTATGAAGAATTACAGACTACATTTTATGTGGATGATGTGTATGCGTAGGCCGCCTACCTAAAAGTATTTTTTATAAACGCAACTATAAAAAGTCCTTTTAGGTATACCCAAAAAGGGCTTTTTTATTTCCGGTCTTCCGGAAAAACCGATTAAAACCTAATTGCCACAAGGCACAAAAATTAAGATTATGCAAAGTTTTAGAACCGAAATTGAGAATCCAGTAGTCGAACAGGATATCCTGGATTTGGAGAAAAAAATACGTTTGTTTCGAGAGGGAAAAGCGGATGAAGAAAAATTCAGAAGTCTTCGATTGGCCCGTGGGGTTTACGGACAGCGACAGGCGGGAGTTCAAATGGTTCGCATAAAACTGCCTTTTGGAAAAGTAACTTCAGAACAGTTACATCGAATTGCGGAGGTCTCTGATGAATATTCAACGGGGAGGCTACATATTACCACCAGGCAGGATGTACAAATTCATCATGTAAGCCTGGATCGTACTCCTGAGCTTTGGGCCCAGTTAGAGAGAGATGATATTACCCTTAGAGAGGCCTGCGGAAATACGGTGCGAAATGTAACTGCGTCTCCCACGGCAGGGATTGATACCCAAGAACCCTTTGATGTGTCCCCCTATGCAGAAGCCACCTTTAATTTCTTTTTACGTAATCCAATTTGTCAGGAAATGGGGCGTAAATTTAAGATTTCCTTCTCATCTTCTGAAGAAGATACGGCGCTAAGTTACATTCACGATTTGGGCTTTATAGCAAAAATTAAAAACGGAAAACGGGGGTTTAAGGTAATGCTGGGTGGAGGTCTAGGCTCTCAACCCCGCCATGCCGATGAGCTGTATGATTTTATTGAAGCCGAAAAAATCATCGGATTAACCGAAGGGGTGTTGCGAGTTTTCGATCGGTATGGTGAAAGAAAAAAAAGGATGAAAGCCAGGATGAAATATTTAATCAAAGATATTGGGAAAGAGTCTTTTATGGAACTGGTGGAACAACAGCAAACGGCACTTTCCCAAGTTTCTCCGGCATTTGAGGTTGCTAAATTTGAAGTGGCACCTAGACTCCAGGAAGTTGACGTGCCAGCGGTAAAGATCGAAGATCAAAAAGCTTATGAAACCTGGAAAAGCACCAATGTTATTCCACAGAAACAAGAAGGACTTTATGCCATTGGTATTCGGGTGCCACTGGGTGATTTTTATACCGGTGCGGCCCGAAACCTTGCAGATCTTATAAAAACCTATGCAGGCAATGAGTTGAGGTTCACCTTGAGACAGGACATCTTAATTCGTCATGTCCGTGAGACTTTTTTACCGTTTTTCTATTTAGAATTAAAGAAAATTGGATTAGCTCAAACAGGTTATAATAAAACTTTGGATATCACCGCCTGTCCTGGAACTGATACCTGTAACCTGGGTATTGCCAGTAGCACGGGTATTGCAGATGTACTGGAAGATGTGTTAAAGGATGAGTATCCGCAGTTTACCAATGGAAAGGATATCACTATTAAGATCAGTGGTTGCATGAATGCCTGTGGACAGCATAATATGGCGGAAATCGGATTCCAGGGCATGTCGATAAGAATCGGGAAAAGCGTAGCTCCTGCACTTCAGGTTTTACTGGGAGGCGGTACACTGGGGAATGGAAAAGGACGTTTTGCGGACAAAGTAGTTAAAATACCCAGCAAACGAGGACCACAGGCTTTACGATTATTACTCGATGATTTTGAGACTCATTCATTTCCAGAGGAAAAATTTAGGGAGTATTATGACCGACAGGGTAAAACTTACTTTTATGACCTGTTGAAAGACCTAGCCGATACATCCAGTCTTACAGAGAATGAGTTTGTAGATTGGGGGCATGATAAGCCTTATATTAAGGCAGTCGGGGTAGGTGAGTGTGCTGGGGTAGTTATCGATTTGATCGCCACTCTATTATTTGAGAGTGAGGAAAAGATAGATAATGCTAAAAGCGCAATGGAAAGAAAGGCCTGGGCAGATAGTATTTATCATAGTTATACCTCGATTGTCAATTCGGCTAAGGCGATATTGCTTTCCGATCAGGTAAAGACCAATACTCAGGCCGGAATTATTTCCCAGTTTGATGAACTCTTTGTGGAAACCGGGAAAATCGAGCTACCATCTTCCTTTAAAGAATTTGCGTATCAATTGAACGAAAATAAACCCAGCGAGGCCTTTGCCCATAAATATTTGGAGGATGCCCAATTATTTTTGAGAAGGGTTGATGCCTATAGAACTAAGGAGGTACAAAATGTTTAGTAATCCAAAACTAAGTGTTGTGGGTGCCGGTCCCGGAGACCCCGAGCTCATTACAGTTAAAGCTTTAAATGCTTTAAAAGACGCTAAAGTAGTCTTATTTGATGCTTTGATAAATCGTGAATTATTAGGCTACGCGCCAGAGGCAGTTCATGTTTTTGTAGGAAAACGCAAGGATAAACACCGTTATTCCCAGGATGAGATCAATGAACTTATTGTCAAATTTGCCTTAGAATGCGGACATGTTGTACGTCTGAAAGGCGGTGATCCTTTTATTTTCGGAAGGGGATCAGAGGAGGTGAGATACGCTCATAGCAAAGGTATTGAAACTGCGGTAATACCTGGGATTTCATCTTCCATGGCTGTGCCAGCAAATGTGGGAATCCCTTTAACTCAACGAGGAACTTCAGAGAGTTTTTGGGTAATTACAGGTACCACCAGCCAGAAAGAATTATCCGAAGACGTACGTCTGGCAGCTCAGTCTACTGCTACGGTAGTAATCCTCATGGGCATGGGAAAACTAGCCGAGATCGTTAAAATATTCCGTGAAAACGGGAAGGCTCAGACTCCGGTAGCCATTATTCAGAACGGAACCACGGCCAATGAAAGATCGGGTATAGGTAGGATTCAGACCATTGAAAAAATAGTTAAAGAAAAATGCTTAACTGCTCCTTCCATTATTGTCATTGGAGAAGTGGTTAGAGAAAGCAGAAGCCTGCAAGCTGTTTATCAAGTTATTGAGGAAGATGCTCAAGGTGGTTCTACCTAAACGAATATAGCTATGGAAGAAAAAAACGAATTATATCCGGTTTTTTTAAAAGTAAATCATCTTAAGATTTTGGTAGTTGGAGGGGGAAATGTGGGATATGAGAAATTGCATTTCCTTTTTAAATCCAGCCCGCATGCCAATGTAGAAGTTGTGGCTAAATGGTTTTCACCGGAAACCAAGGCGCTGGCTGAACAACACGGAGCTAAACTTAAGAAGAAACGCTATAGAAAGACATACCTAAGAAAGAAACACATGGTAATTGCGGCAACCAATGACGAAAAATTGAATCAGCGAATTCACCGGGATGCCAAAAGCCGTTATTTACTGGCCAATATTGCCGACACCCCTAACCTCTGTGATTTTTATATGGGGGGTATCGTAACAAAGGGACAGGTTAAAATAGCCATTTCCACAAATGGGAAATCCCCAACCACCGCCAAACGACTGCGGGAGTTTTTTGAGGAGGTGATTCCGGAGAGCATTAATAAAATGGTGGAAAACCTTAATGAATACCGCAGCAGTATAAAGGGGGATTTTGAAACTAAAGTTGAACAAATGAATACAATAACCGAATCATTAAAAGTTAAAAACAAGAGTGATGATTAAAACAGATATCCTGATCATAGGAGCCGGTCCTACCGGTTTATTTACCGTTTTTGAAGCGGGATTATTAAAAATGAAAACGCATCTGATCGATGCCTTACCACAACCGGGCGGACAATGTTCTGAGATCTACCCCAAAAAACCCATTTACGACATCCCGGCCTTTCCTGAAATATTAGCTGGAGATCTGGTGAAGAATCTAATGGAACAGATCAAACCTTTTGAGCCGGGATTTACACTGGGCGAAAGGGCCGAAGGCATAGAGAAGCTGGAGGATGGAAGTTTTATTGTCACTACCAATAAGGGCACCAGACACCACGCACCAGTAGTGGCTATTGCCGGAGGTCTTGGTTCCTTTGAACCCCGGAAACCCCCCATAGCCAATATCGCAGCCTTTGAAGATAAGGGAGTATCGTACTTTATTAAGGACCCTGAAGTTTATCGCGACAAAAGAGTAGTCATTGCCGGTGGAGGCGACTCTGCTTTGGACTGGGCAATCTATCTTGCTGATGTGGCTTCTGAGGTTGCCCTGGTGCATCGCCGGGCAGAATTTCGGGGAGCTTTGGATTCAGTGGAAAGAGTCTCAGAATTGGCAAAACTCGGAAAGATTGAAATGATCACCAATGCAGAAGTGGTTGGTATAAAAGGCAAAGAGAAATTAGAGCAAGTTGTGATTCGACATAAGGATGAAGCCAGGGGAGAAGAATTCAGGGAAGTGGATGACTTCATTCCTCTTTTCGGCCTTTCTCCTAAACTCGGTCCGATTGGTAACTGGGGACTTGAAATTGAAAAAAATGCCATAAAAGTTGATAATTCCTATGATTATCAAACCAATATTCCTGGTATTTATGCCATCGGTGATGTCAATACCTATAAAGGAAAATTAAAACTCATACTTTCCGGCTTCCATGAAGCAGCGATTATGTGTCAAAGTGCATACCACCGAATTTATCCAGATAAAAAGTATGTGCTTAAATATACCACTGTCGGCGGGGTTACTGGTTTTGATGGGAGTAAAAAAGAGGCCAAAAAAGAAGTAGTGCAGAGTATTGAGGTATAAAAGAAATTCCACCTTTCCTTGACCAGGGAAAGGTGGCTTAATTGATTGAGTTCTTTTTATTTTACCAACTAAAATTCCATCAAAAGCTTTCAAAAGAAAAAGTTAGCGGCGCTTTATGATATATTTTTTCTGAAGATAACGGCTTTTTTCTAAATTTGCTCCAAAATTGGCTACCATGAAAATTCATTTAAAACGCATAAACAAGGAATACCGTTTTGAAACCACTAATGAACGGGGGGATGTCGTCTACCTGGATAATAAATCGGTAGAAAACCCACAAGGTGCCAGTCCGATGGATTTATTGTTGCGTGGTCTTGCAGGTTGCAGTAGTATAGACGTTGTGATGATCCTTAAGAAACAAAAAGTGGAGCTCGACGATCTTGAAGTGGAGGTCGAAGGTTTTAGGGAAGAAGGAGCTATTCCGAATGTCTTTAAAGGGATTCATTTGCATTTTATCCTACAAGGTGATGCTCCAGCTGCTAAAGTCATAAGAGCAGTAGAGCTTTCCATGGAAAAATATTGCTCAGTTTCAAAGATGTTGGAGAAGGCCGCCGAAATCACCTATTCTATTAGCTTAAACGGGGAAAAGATAAAATAGGCTTAAAAAGATTTCATTTCTTTGGAAATAGATTAGTTATAACCGATATTTGTCCGTTCAAGTTCATTAATTAATATCGTTATCAAGAAAGGTTGAGGGAATAGACCCGATGAAACCTTAGCAACCCTCCTGTAATGGGAGAAGGTGCTACATTCTACTTCGCCTAAGCGAAGATAGATAACAAGAGACTCTCTTCCTGCTTCTTTTTTTGATAGTGATTTATTACCATACCATGTCAAAATTAGAAGAACAAATCAAACATAAAATTTTAATCCTGGATGGTGCTATGGGCACAATGTTGCAGGAGTATAAATTCACCGAACAGGATTTTCGGGGCAGTCGTTTTGCCCACTGGGAGGTGCCTTTGCAGGGGAATAACGATCTTTTGTCTTTAACCCAGCCAGAAGCTATTGCGGAAATTCATCGAAAATATTTTGAAGCTGGTGCTGATATTGTGGAGACCAATACTTTTTCTGGTACTTCCATAGCAATGGCCGATTATAAGATGGAGGATCTGGTGTATGAGATGAATTTCCAATCAGCCCGTATTGCTAAAAAGGTAGCCGAAGAAATGACTGCTGAGCAACCGGATAAACCCCGCTTTGTGGCTGGTGCCATGGGACCAACCAATAAGACTGCTAGTATGTCTCCGGATGTTAACGATCCCGGATTCAGGGCAATTTCTTTTGAGGAACTAAGGGTGGCTTATAAGCAACAGGCCAGAGCTTTAATTGATGGAGGTGTTGATGTTCTACTTATAGAAACAGTTTTTGATACCCTTAATGCTAAAGCAGCACTTTTTGCCATAGATGAACTGAAGGAAGAACTCCCTTCGGACATTCCGGTGATGGTAAGTGGTACGATTACTGATGCCTCGGGGAGAACCCTTTCAGGTCAAACGGCTGAGGCTTTTTTGATTTCTGTTTCCCATATACCCCTTTTAAGTATCGGGTTTAACTGTGCTTTAGGGGCAAAACAACTCACTCCTCACCTCGAAGTTTTAAACCGATATACGGATTCAGGAGTATCAGCATACCCTAATGCAGGTTTGCCGAATGCCTTTGGGGAATATGATCAGGATGCGGAAGAAATGGCAAACCAAATCAGGGAATATTTAGAAAAGGGACTTGTCAATATTCTGGGAGGGTGCTGTGGTACTACGCCAGAACATATAAGGGCGATAGCCCAGGTGGCTAAGGGATACAAGCCCAGATCTATAGAGAGATCAAAAAATCCGATAAGCAATTAAATATGGTAGAAAAGAGAGCATTACGGTTATCGGGGTTGGAACCTTTAATTATCACTCCAGAAAGCAATTTTGTAAATGTTGGGGAACGCACCAATGTAGCAGGGTCCAAAAAATTCCTAAGGCTAATCAAGGAGGAGAAATTTGAAGAAGCCCTGGAAATCGCTCGAGAACAAGTAGAGAACGGAGCCCAGATTATCGATATCAATATGGATGATGGCCTTATTGAGGGTAAAGAGACTATGGTTAAATTTCTAAATTTAATTGTCGCTGAGCCTGATATAGCGCGGGTACCTATAATGATTGATAGCTCAAAATGGGAAATCATAGAGGCTGGTTTGCAGGTAGTACAGGGAAAATGTGTAGTTAATTCCATCAGCTTAAAAGAAGGAGAGGCGGAATTTCTAGAACATGCACAAAAAATAAAGCGTTATGGAGCAGCGGTAATTGTTATGGCTTTTGATGAAGTGGGGCAGGCAGATAATTATGAACGACGAATTGAAATTTCAAAACGTTCTTACGACATCCTGGTAAATAAAGTGAAATTCCCTCCTGAAGACATCATTTTCGATCTAAATATTTTTCCGGTAGGTACGGGAATGGATGAGCATAAAAGAAATGCGGTAGATTATATTGAGGCCACCCGGTGGGTAAAAGAGCATTTACCCCATGTTAGTTTGAGTGGGGGTGTAAGCAATGTTTCATTTTCCTTCCGTGGGAATAACCCGGTGCGGGAGGCGATGCACTCTGTATTTCTTTACCACGCCATCAAGGCCGGTATGAACATGGGAATTGTAAATCCTTCTTTATTGGAGGTATATGATGAAATTCCAAAAGATCTGCTCGAGCATGTGGAAGACGTGATCTTGGACCGTAGAGAGGATGCTACCGAACGTCTACTTAATTTTGCAGAAAATGTGGTGAGTTCTAAAAGAGAGAGTAAAATCGACCTTTCCTGGAGAGATAATCCACTTCAGGAGCGGATTACTCACGCCCTGGTAAAGGGAATTGACGGGTATATTCTTGATGATATTGAAGAGGCCAGACAACAAGCCAATCAGCCAATTGAAGTGATTGAAGGTCATTTGATGATTGGAATGAACGTGGTGGGCGATCTATTCGGAAGCGGCAAAATGTTTCTTCCTCAAGTGGTAAAGTCAGCCAGGGTGATGAAAAAAGCGGTAGCTTATCTTCTTCCCTATATTGAAGCTGATAAAACTTCCAAGCGCCAGTCTGCCGGGAAAATTCTTATGGCAACTGTCAAAGGAGATGTTCACGATATAGGAAAGAACATCGTTAGCGTGGTGTTAGGCTGTAATAATTATGAAATAATAGACCTTGGGGTGATGGTTCCTCCAGAGAAGATCATCGAAACCGCAAAAGCAGAAAATGTGGATGTGATAGGGCTTAGCGGCCTTATTACTCCGTCCCTTGATGAGATGGTATTCCTTGCAAAAGAAATGCAGCGTCAGGATTTTAAAGTGCCATTATTAATAGGTGGAGCAACTACCTCGAAGGCGCATACCGCTGTGAAAATCGACCCTCAATATGAAAATGCCGTGGCGCATGTCAATGATGCATCCCGTGCAGTTACTGTGGTAGGAGACTTGCTTAAGGAAAGTACTAAGCAAAAGTACATGCAGGAACTCAAATCCGAATATGATAAATTTAGAAAAAATTTCAAAAAACGGAGCAAGGTAAAATCCTTTCTCAAGCTTGAAGAGGCCAGGCAAAATAAATTCCAGGTTGACTGGGCATCAGTTCAGATCAAGGAGCCTGAAGAATTAGGGGTGAAGGTTATAGAGGATTTTAACCTTAGGAAACTGGAACCCTTTATTGACTGGAGTCCATTTTTCAGAAGCTGGGATCTTCACGGTAAATACCCCGGCATTTTGAATGATGCCAAGGTTGGGGAGCAAGCAAGGTCGCTTTTTTCTGATGCCAGAAAACTCCTGGATCGTATTCTGGATGAAAGATTGCTGACGGCCAAGGCGGTATTTGGGGTATTTTCTGCCAATTCTGTAAACGATGATGATATTGAAATCCGTTACAAAGAAGGCCAAGAGGAAAAAAATATGATTTTCAGGACGCTTCGTCAGCAATTGAAAAAACACGGTGAGCAGCCTAATTTTGCACTTGCCGATTTTATTGCCCCGAAGGAAACTGGCCTACAGGATTATATGGGCTGTTTTTGTGTTAGCACGGGTTTTGGAACCCAGGAGATGGCCGCAAAATTTGAAGAGGATCATGATGATTATAATTCGATCATGATTAAAGCGCTTGCCGATAGATTGGCCGAGGCATTTGCGGAATATTTACATCAAAAAGTGAGAACGGAATTTTGGGCTTACTCCCCGGAAGAAAACCTTAGCAATGAAGAACTGATAAAGGAAAACTACAAAGGTATCCGACCGGCACCGGGTTACCCTGCTTGTCCGGACCATCTGGAAAAACTGAGTATCTGGAAGGTTTTAAGGGTAGAAGAAAGGATTGGGGTTAAGCTCACTGAAAGTCTTGCCATGTGGCCAGCAGCCAGTGTTAGTGGGTACTATTTTGCTAATCCAGAAGCCCGGTATTTTGGCCTTGGAAAAATAAAGGAAGATCAAGTTAAGGATTACGCTGAACGCAAAAATATTACATTAAGAAAGGCAGAAAAATGGTTAAATCCGATTATTGCGGAATAAAATTATTTAGCCGTTTTACCCCGAAATCATTTTAAGTTATAAAAGTTTTTAGAGAGTATTTTATGAAAATTACCGAACATGTAGAAGCCGCAAAAGGAAGAACTTTATTTTCCTTTGAAATTTTACCACCATTGAAAGGTCAGAATATCCAGTCAATCTATAATGGAATTGATCCTTTGATGGAATTTAAACCACCATTTATAGACGTGACCTATCACCGGGAAGAATATGTCTTTAATGACCAGGGCAATGGGCTTTTACAAAAGAAGATAGTGCGAAAAAGACCGGGGACGGTAGGGATTTGCGCTGCTATTCAGAGCAAATACGCTGTTGATGCGGTGCCCCATATCCTTTGCGGTGGTTTTAACAAAGAAGATACCGAGAACTTTTTAATTGACCTTGATTTCCTTGGGATTCAAAATGTAATGGCCTTAAGAGGAGATGCAGTGAAGAGTGAAACCTATTTCACCCCAGAGAAAGAAGGGAACCATTTTGCCAGAGACCTGGTAGAGCAAATTGGAGATATGAATAAGGGGAAATACCTTGATAAGGTCATTGAGAAAGGTCATAATACCAATTTTTGTGTTGGGGTTGCTGGCTATCCTGAGAAACATATGGAGGCTCCAAGCCTGGATAAGGATATACAACGCCTCAAGGAAAAAGTGGAGGCAGGCGCAGAGTACGTGGTAACCCAGATGTTTTTTGACAACCAGAAATATTTCGAATTCGTGGAAAAATGTCGAATACACGGGATTACGATTCCCATTATTCCCGGTTTAAAACCTATTGCTACTAAGCGCCAACTCAGTGTTATCCCTCATCGGTTTCATGTAGATATGCCTGAGGACTTAATTCGTGAAGTTGAAAAGTGTAAGGACAATAAAGAAGTTAGAGAAGTTGGAGTTGAGTGGGGGATCTATCAGAGTAAGGAACTGATTGCAGCAGGGGTACCTGTTTTGCATTATTACTCGATGGGGAAAAGCACAAATATTCAGAAAATAGCCCAGGCAGTTTTTTAAAATATTGCCATACATTTGCGGGTAATGAAGAAATTGACTGCCCTTATCTTTTTTTTTACAGGTTTAAGTCTGGTAGCTCAGGAGACTAAGAGGAATTATTATTCTTTCGATGCCAGCTATTTTATCGGAACTATCCTCGAGCACAATACCGATATTGCGCATTTGATCACAGATCATCCTGAAGCCGTAATCCTGGGGTTTAATAAAAAGAGTTTTGGGTTTAAGGACTGGGAAAAAAGATATAATTATCCTGATGTTGGAGTTTCCTTTACTTACCAGGATATGAAGGAAACCGCATTGGGAGAAAATTATGGGTTATACGCTCATATGAACTTTTATCTGTTAAAAAGGAATTTGATGTTTAGGATTGGCCAGGGACTTGCTTATTCAGCCAATCCCTACCATGCTGATAAGAACTTTAGAAATAATGCTTATGGTTCGCGAATCCTCAGTACAACCTACCTCATGGCTAATTTAAAAAAAGAAAATATTGTTGAAGGATTAGGTTTTCAGGCAGGACTCGCTGTTATCCATTATTCCAATGCCGATTTTAAATCTCCCAATACCAGTACAAACACCATGGGACTCAATTTGGGATTAAATTATGTTTTTGACCATCAAAACCTACCCGATTATATACCAAAAAAATCATCAGAGAAATATACCGAACCCCTCCATTTTAATTTTGTACTTCGTGGTGGTGTCAATACGATGGGAGTAATTGGATCTAAGCAATACCCCTTCCTCACCTTCTCAACATATGCGGATAAGGTGCTCAATCCTAAAAGCACACTCCAGGCCGGGGCAGAATTGTTTCTCTCGAAAGCAATGGCTGAGCGAATAAGGTATCAATCAATCGCCTTTCCATCTGGAGATACAACAGGAGAGGAAGATTCCAAACGAGTGGGAGGTTTTGTAGGGCATCAATTGGTATTCGATAAATTGTCGGTAATTACACACTTAGGATATTACTTCTATTATCCTTATGAGCATTATGTAGGACGGCTTTATAACAGAATAGGACTTCAGCGGGTCCTCAATGAAAAGTTATGGGCTTCAGTAACCGTTCGTTCGCACTGGGCCAATGCAGAGGCAGTGGAACTTTCAATCGGATACAGGTTATGAAAAAACACTTCCTAGTTTGCTTGTTTTTCCTGGTCCTTTTCAGTTGTGATTCTGAAGATGCTCCAGATTGTATTCAGGCTACTGGGAAAATCATTTCCCATGAATTTGAAGTGGCGGATTTTGAAGAAATCAATGTCTTTGATGATGTTAGGCTTTTTATCAAGCAGGGAAGTGAACATAGGGTAATGGTGGAGACCGGAAACAATCTTTTCGGAGGTGTTACCACCGAGGTGAAAGATAACCGGCTTCTTATAAGAAATGAAAATCAATGTAATTTTATCAGGGATTACGGAACCGTTAGCGTTACTGTTACTACGCCCACCTTGACTTGGTTGCAAAACAGCAGTCATCAACCCATTGAAAGTATAGGAATCTTAAAATTTCAAAATATTTGGCTACGCTCGCTTAATCAGGAAAGAGATCCCGAAGTATATACAAATGGTGATTTTATTTTGGAGCTCGAGGTAAAGAGCCTTCGGATCACTAATGATAATGTATCAAATTATTTCCTCTCCGGAAGAGCAGATAATATGGACCTGTTTTTTGCTGCAGGTGACGGTAGGTTAGAGGCAGAAAACCTGGTAACCGGGCATATAGATCTGATGCACCGAGGTACCAATAAACTTATAGTAAACCCCATGGAATCGATAAAGGGAGATATTTTTGGATTTGGGGACGTGATTGCTAAAAACAAGCCGCCAGAGGTACAGGTAAAAGAACATTATACCGGAAGACTTATTTTTGAGTGAGTTCAGCAAATAAACTTTCTAAATTCTTTGTCTTTTGGTTAAGTTGAAGGGTTTTTAGACCATTATCATGAGCGAAATCAAAGACAGTGGGTCGCATATCTTTTTGGGTATCGAAGCTAAGCTCCCAAGCAAATCCACCGATGTTTTTGGAAGAGACCAAATATGGGATTTTCTGGATGGCTATGGGTTCAACCAAATAATCAAATTCGACATGTATTACTTGCTCCTTCTCTTCACGCATTTCGTTAAGCTTTTTATCGGCAACGATTTTTCCTTTATTAATAATAATTACCCTGTCGCATACTGCTTCAACTTCCTGCATAATATGGGTGGAAAGAAAAACCGTTTTGTTCCTCCCGATATTTTGAATAAGACTGCGAATTTCTACCAACTGGTTCGGATCCAGACCGGTGGTGGGTTCGTCAAGGATTAAAACATCTGGCTCGTGAAGTAGCGCAGTTGCAAGCCCTACCCGCTGTCTGTAACCTTTCGAAAGTTGTTCTATTTTTTTATTTGCCTCCTGTTTGAGGCCTGTGAGTTCTATTACTTCTTCAATACGTTTTTTATCGATGTGATAAACCTTTGCATTGAATTTTAAATATTCTCGAACGTACATTTCTGTATAAAGAGGATTATCCTCAGGTAGATAGCCAATGTTTTGCTGGATTCGGGACAGGTTTTCCTCTAATGAAATTCCTTTGATTGAAGCTTTTCCTTCAGAGGCGGGAAGATATCCAGTGAGGATTTTCATAAGCGTGGACTTCCCGGCTCCATTTGGTCCCAAAAAACCAACGATCTCACCTTCTTTTACCGAAAATGAAACGCAGTCAAGAGCTTTATGTTTCCCATAATATTTGGAAATCCCTTCTACCGAAATAGACATAGTAAATCTTTTTTCAAAAATAAGTAATTATAATCGAAATCCTTCTCAATTAAAGGGGAGGAGTGAATTGCATTATTCGGAATTTCAAAGTACGGGAATCAACCTATTTTTATAAATTCAAAATAAACCAAATAAAAATTCTGCAACCCCATAAAAATCATAAGAATTTTGATAAAAATGTTTTGCATTTTGAATTTATATTCTACTTTAGCCCCATAAGAAAGAAACAATGATCAACTTAATGCGCTGGAACACATTCTTTTATTTTTATTTCTATTTCAGAAATGAGAACGGGAATGGTATGTAATTAAGTCACGAAATTATATAGAAAAGTCCCGATAGAAATCGGGACTTTTTTTTATGCAAAATTTGAATGGAAGAAAAAATAGCAATTCAGGGGATTCAGGGATCATTCCATCATTTGGTGGCCCAACAATATTACAGAGAAGATGTGCCGGTGCTGGAATGTATGTCTTTTGCTGAACTTACAAAAAGTCTGGTTCTCGGTGAGGCATCAGAAGGAGTGATGGCTATAGAGAATAGCATTGCTGGATCTATACTGCCTAATTATGCCCTTATTGATGAGAATAGATTACAAGTGGTAGGGGAACATTATATCCCCATTGATATGAATTTAATGGTACTTCCTGGCCAAAAACTGGAGGATATTAAAAAGGTGTATTCCCATCCTATGGCACTTTTGCAGTGTAAGGAATTCTTTAAGCAATACCCGCATATAAAATTGATTGAGGATGCCGATACAGCAGAAGTAGCAAAGAGAATTTCAGAAAAGGGATCCCATAAGGTTGCCGCTGTAGCTAGCAAAGCAGCGGCAAAATTATTTGGCTTGGAAATTCTTGCCGAAAGCATACATACAAAGAAAAGCAATGCCACCCGATTTTTAATTCTTAGTACAAAAACCAAAGAGCCCAATGGTGAAAAGATAGATAAGGCTTCACTGAAATTTGAATTAGAAAGTAAACGAGGGAGCCTGGTATCTGTATTGAATATTCTGAGAGATTTCAACCTTGATATGACAAAAATACAAAGCATGCCAATTATCGAAAGTCCCTGGAAGTATTCTTTTTTTATCGATGTTACTTTTGAAAATTATAACGAATTTCTAAAAGCCGTAACCATTCTGGAAGTGATGACTGAACAATTAACATTATTAGGAACCTATAAAAATACCTTGATATGATAGCGCAGGCTAACCGATTGAATCACGTAAAAGAGTACTACTTCTCTTCCAAATTAAAAGAGGTACGTGCCATGCAGGAATCGGGACGAGATATTATAAATCTTGGAATTGGTAGTCCTGACCTACCTCCACCTCATGAGGTGATCACTGCTCTTAATGGTGCAATGGTAAATGCGGCGGCACACCAATATCAACCCTATAAAGGCACGGCAGATTTCAGAAAGGCTATTGCAGAATTCTATGCGAATAAATATAAAGTGGTACTTGATCAGGAAACCGAGATTCTTCCTTTAATGGGAAGTAAAGAGGGTATAACCCATATTTCCATGGCATTTTTGAATGAAGGAGATCAGGTACTTATCCCGGATCCGGGATATCCAACCTATACTTCAGTGACCAAATTAGTGGGAGCAAAAGCCGTTTATTATCGGCTTAGCGAAGAAAAGCAATGGCTTCCGGATCTTAAGGAGTTGGCCAGAAAAGATCTTAGTAAGGTAAAACTAATGTGGGTTAATTATCCTCACATGCCTACCGGGGCCTCTGCTACCGATGAAGTATTTAAGGATCTTGTGGATTTCGGTAAAAAGCATGATATCTTAATTGTAAATGATAACCCATATAGTTTTATACTGAACAAGGAACCCAAAAGTATACTGCAAACTGAAAGTGCAAAAGAAGTTGTTCTGGAACTTAATTCCCTGAGCAAATCTTTTAATATGGCGGGATGGCGAATTGGGATGCTTTGCGGAAGTGAACAGCACCTCAATACAGTGTTAAAAGTAAAAACCAATATGGATAGTGGAATGTTTTATCCTCTACAGGCCGGTGCGGCTGCTGCCTTACGCCTCAACGGGAATTGGTTTGGTGAGCAGAATGAAATTTATCAAAGTCGAAAAGAAAAAGTCCTGAAACTTGCAGAAATTTTGAAATGCGAACCATCAAAGGATCAAAAAGGGATGTTTATTTGGGCCAGGATCCCCCAGGGAACAACATCTGAGGCTTTTGTTGAGCTTCTGTTAGAGAAGTACAATATTTTTATTGCACCAGGATTTATTTTCGGAGCAAGGGGGGAAGGTTATGTGAGGTTCTCCTTATGTGCTTCTGGTGATAAAATTGAAAGTGCTATTAAACGGGTCAAGCAATGAAAGTACAAATTATTGGAGTAGGACTCATAGGTGGTTCGTTTGCCCTGGATATTAAATCTACTTTTTCTGAGACTGAAATATATGGCTGTGATTCCAGTAAGGAACATTTGACAAGGGCGAAGACTCTTGGGTTCATAGATCATAAGGTCGGACTGGAACATGTAAAACAGGTAGATGTCGTCATTTTAGCGGTTCCTGTAGATGTGGCCCCTGGGGTACTAAAACAGGTTCTTGACCTTGTAAATGAAGATACCCTGGTATTTGATGCAGGTTCTACAAAAGAAGGGATTTGTGACTCAGTGACAAATCATCCTCGGAGAAGAAATTTTTTGGCCTCTCATCCTATAGCAGGCACCGAATTTTCTGGTCCTTCAGCGGCAATTTCTGGTTTGTACAGAGATAAAACCAATATTATATGTGAGGTGGAAAAAACAGCTTTCAAATTGCAGGAAAGGGCTTTGGAAATCTTTCAAAGGTTAGGGATGCGCATCCGGTATATGGATCCTAAATCCCATGATAAACATATAGCTTATGTTTCACATCTTTCACACATTAGTTCGTTTATGTTAGGAAAAACGGTTCTGGAAAAAGAAAAGAACGAACGCGATATTTTTGATCTTGCTGGAAGTGGTTTTGCTTCCACTGTAAGGCTGGCTAAAAGTTCACCTGAAATGTGGACACCTATTTTCCAACAAAACAAGGTTAATGTGTTGGAGACTTTAAAGGAATATATCACTAACCTAAATCACTTCAAGGACCTTATAGAAAAGGACGATTTTAAAGGAGTGTACCAGGAGATGCAACGTACAAATCATATAAAATCAATTTTAAACGGAATAAACTAATACTCAAAGATTAGAAATTATGGAAAACAAAAAAGAAATGAGAAAGTGGCTGGAAGATTTTGGTTTAGATCATCCGCTGGTGATTGCCGGGCCTTGTAGTGCCGAAACCGAAGAACAGGTACTGAAAATAGCACATCAGTTAAAGGATACTGATGCTACAGTACTACGTGCTGGAATATGGAAACCGCGAACCAGACCAGGAAATTTTGAAGGTGTTGGTTCTCTTGGCCTAAAATGGTTGAAGAAAGCCAAAGAAGAAACAGGGATGTTAACCACTACCGAAGTTGCTAATCCTGCCCACGTTGATCTGGCCTTGGAGTATGATGTGGATATTCTTTGGATCGGCGCCCGAACCACAGTATCACCCTTTATTGTACAGGAAATTGCTGAAGCCTTAAAGGGTACCGATAAAACAGTTTTGGTAAAAAATCCCGTGAATCCCGATCTTTCTCTTTGGTTAGGGGCGGTGGAAAGATTTTATACTGCTGACATTAAAAACCTTGGGGTTATTCATCGCGGCTTTTCAGCCTACGAAAAAACAAAATACAGAAACAACCCGGAATGGCAAATCGCCATCGAACTTCAGAATAAATTTCCAGATTTACCATTAATTTTAGATCCCTCACATATCGCAGGAAGAAGGGATATTATTTTTGATCTTTGTCAAACTGCTCTGGATCTAAATTATGATGGCCTTATGGTGGAAACGCATCATACCCCGGACGATGCCTGGAGTGATGCTGCACAACAAATTACTCCTGCAAATTTAGTACAGATTATGAAAGATTTGAAGATCAGGAAAGAGATATCCGAAAGTGAGGAGTTTCAGAACAAACTCAATAATCTTAGAGCTCAAATTGATGTTGCAGATAACCAACTGATTGAACTGCTTTCAAGAAGAATGAAAATCTCAGATGAAATCGGAAAGGTAAAAAAGGCCCAGAATGTATCCGTTTTGCAAACAAAAAGGTGGAACGAGATTCTAGGAAATATGGTATTAGAAGGTGAACAGCACGGCTTAAGCGAGGAATTTATTCTTAGGTTATTCAAGGCAGTACATCAGGAATCTATCAATCATCAGGAGAAGATTATGAAAGCCTAGATATCTTTTTTGTTTTCCTAAAAAGACTTTTACAGGATTCATCAAAGTCTGAATCCTGTAAAAGTTTCATTTTTATTTGGTATAAGCCAGACGTCTTGAGGCTTTTCTCATCAATTTATTTATCAAAGCATCGGTAGTACTTCCGAGACTACCGGCAACCCGCTTATTGTAGTTCCAAAGCAGCTCGCCATCCACGGAGTTATTTACACTCATATTAACGGTAGCCGAGTTGGTGGATCCCCAGAAGCCTACCAGTAGGCCGAGGGCGATTGAGGCGCCTTCAGACATCGGTTTATCCGTTTCAAAGGTTCCTGAAATTACGGCATCGACACCTAGAATTTCGGCGAGTTCTTCCGGAGTGTGACGAGATGGATTTGTAATATTGTTATCCTGAAGAATTACCCTGGTGCGTTTGGGATCTTGAACATTAAGACTAAGTTTACCGCGTTTTTGACGGGTTAAAAACCAGGTGTACATTGAGTTTTGAATTGCCAGACCTTCATCTTCTGCCATTTCCTGAAGTTGTTCAGCCGTGATCTCTTTCATTTGTTTTGGCCTTAATTTTACACTAGCCTCAAAGGGAAGAATTGCCAGAATTTTATGATTCTTGGCAATCTCCTCAAACTGGGGATGTTCATATAACCGGGTTTGGGCGTTGGCAGAAAAAGCAAAAAAGCATAATATGCCTAAAATAAATAATTTAAAAGTAAATTTGTTCATAATTAAATAGTATTGATTTCTGAGAGTCAAATATATGTTAAAATTTAACATAACTTTTAAAAAATTTTAAAAACTGATTGATACATCCATGAAAGGAATCGTATATAAATCTACCGGGAGCTGGTATTTGGTTAAAGGAGAGGACGGCAAATATTATAACTGTCGAATTAAGGGTAAATTCAGAATAAAAGGAATTAAAAGCACTAATCCTGTTGCGGTAGGGGACATAGTAATTTTTAACATTGAAGAAAAGGCAGAAGAGGTAATCGGAGTAATAGAGAAGATTGAAACTCGTGAAAATTATATTATCAGAAAGTCTGTTAACCTCTCTAAACAAACCCATATTATTGCTGCTAACATAGATCAGGTATTCTTGTTGGTCACTTTGAACAACCCTCCTACCTTAACCACTTTTATAGATCGTTTTTTGGTTACTGCTGAAGCCTATAGAATAAAAGCAGTCTTGCTTTTTAATAAAATAGACACCTACACTGAAGATGAATTATTAGAAATTAAATACCTGGCAGCCCTCTATCGCAAAGTAGGTTATGAATGTATTGGGATTTCAGCAAAAACTGGGAAAAGTGTAGATAAAGTAAAAGAATTGATGTTGGAGAAGACCAGTATGTTCTCAGGCCATAGTGGAACCGGTAAATCTACCCTAATAAATGCTTTGGAGCCTGGGCTTAATTTAAAGACCTCTGAAATCTCCGGACAACATAGGCAAGGCCAACATACCACAACTTTTGCAGAAATGTTTGATTTAAGTTTTGGAGCAAGAATAATTGATACCCCTGGGATTAAAGGTTTTGGTGTAGTCGATATTGAGCGGGAAGAACTTGGAAATTATTTCCCGGAGTTTTTTAGAATTAAGCATAATTGTAAGTTTCATAATTGTATGCATCTCGAGGAACCGCAATGTGCTGTTAAGGAAGCCCTGGAGAATGGGGAGATAGCCTGGAGCCGATATAAAAGTTATTTGCAAATTCTCAAAGGAGAGGAAGATAATTATCGAACTGATATTTATAAAAAAGAATGAGAGTAGTACTTCAGAGAGTATCCAAGGCCTCGGTAAGAATAAATCACGAAATTAATGCAGTCATTAATAACGGATTATTAATCCTACTTGGAATTGAGAATACCGATACCGGTGAAGATATTAAATGGCTTTGTAATAAGATCGTGAAAATGCGCATATTCAATGATAATGAGGGGGTTATGAATGATTCGCTAATTGATGTTGGTGGAGACGCAATTGTGGTAAGTCAATTTACTCTTCATGCAAGTACAAAGAAAGGAAACAGGCCAAGTTATCTACAGGCCGCCAAACCAGAGGTAGCTATTCCACTTTATGAAAAATTTGTTGAGACCCTGGAAGAAAAATTAGGAAAGCCAGTTGGCACAGGAGAATTTGGTGCTGATATGAAAGTGGAGCTCATTAATGATGGTCCTGTTACTATTTTGATGGATTCTAAAAACAAAAGTTAAAATATGTTAAAATTTTTATTATCTTGCACAGGATAAGCAATATCCCTTTCTGAAATGTGCAAGATATTTATAGCCTTGCAGCTATTTTTATATGGTTTTTTAGTTCCCCTTCAGGCTCAAAATTTCTCAGCCAATACTTTTAAAATTGATCTTCTCGAAGATGCCAATGCTATCTTAAGGGAAGAAGTCATCGAAATCAATATTCTTTCGGTGGATCAAATGAGGGTAAAGACCCGCCGAAAGGTTACCGTACTGAATGAAAATGGGAACCATCATGTTAAGGCTTACACTTTTTACAAGGAAAATATTAAGATCATTGAGCAGCAAGCCCGTATCTACAACTCATCTGGTGAGGAGATCAAGGTATTTAAAAAACGACATTTTGACGATCGAAGCTACCTTAGCAGTAGTGAAATGTATGGGGATTCTCGTATAAGTTACATGAACTATACGCCTACTGCATACCCATATACCGTAATTTTCGAAGAGGAATACGAGACTAACTCTACGGTTTTCCGTACCTCCTGGATCCCATTGGATGCTTATCATTTAAGTGTAGAGAAAGCTAGATATATCTTGAATAATCCTAAGGGCATTCCCTTTAGATTCGAAGAAAGGAATATGGAAGAGCTTGAGGTTGAAAGGGTGGCTACCACTACCGGGTTGGAATATAGCATCAGTAATGTTCCTGCATTTACAATAGAAAGTCAAAGTCCTCATTTAAGCGAGATTCAGCCGCGTTTAATGGTGGCCCTTGATAAGTTCTCTCTTGTAGGAGTTCCTGGTTCTGGTAGTACCTGGAAAGATTTCGGTAAATGGCAATATGAAAAATTACTGGAACACGATGCTCAAATCCCGAAGACGACATTAGAAACGATTAAAAAGCTAACTGCCAAGGCGAAAAATGACCGAGAAAAGGCAAAAATTATATATCAGTATGTGCAGGACAATACACGCTACATAAGTGTGCAATTGGGGATTGGAGGATGGATCCCTATGTCTGCCGCAAGTGTTGATGAGCTAGGTTATGGCGATTGTAAGGCACTTACCAATTATACTAAGGTTCTATTAGAAACCCAGAATATACCTTCCTATTATACGGTGATATATGGCGGGGATCGAAAAAATATGGATCCGGAATTTCCATCTATGCAGGGGAATCACGTGATTTTAAACATTCCTCAAGAAGACCAAGATATCTGGTTGGAATGCACAAGTCAGAGTATTCCCTTTGATTTTCTGGGTAGATTTACAGACGATCGTTACGCACTAAAACTAACACCGGAAGGCGGGGAGTTAGTTAAAACCCCGGCCTACGAGACCCATAAAAACCTTACTCTGACCGAGGCGGAGATTCGCCTGGACGAGGAGGTTTTTACCGCTGAAATCATTCGTGAAAAAAGCGGAATTGCCTATGATAAAATTTACGAAATCCAAAATGTTAAAGAAAAGAATCAAAAGAAATATTATAAGTCTCAATGGGGGTATTTGGGAGATTTTGAAATTCAGAATCTTTCTTTTCGTAATGATCGGGATTCAATTAAATTTCAGGAAAGATTAAAAATCGAAGGAAAGAATTTTTCTGGAAAGGCAGGGAACCGGTTGCTATTACCAGTCAATTTTTTACGCCCCGCACTAATTAACCTTCCCCGGGATGAGGCCAGGAAGACACCTATTGAAATTGTCCGCGGGAAAAGTTATGTTGATAGGTATAGATATTTTTTTCCTAAGACCTTTAAAATTGAATCTATTCCTGATAAGATCGAACTTGAGAATGAATTTGGAAGTTTATTGATTCACACCAATTTGAGAGAAGATGAAGAAGGTCCTGTCCTGGAAGTAGAAAGAAGGCTGATTATAAACAAGGGGCTTTGGAAAGCAGAAGATTATGAAGCCTATTATAAATTCTTGAACAAGATTAAATCTTATAATAACCAAAAAGCCGTGATAATCACCCCGGGCTAAAATCCTATCTATGAAAAATTCAGTTCTTATTACTTTACTCCTTTTGCTTAGCATTTCGGTAAAAGCTCAAAATTATAAATTTGGAAAGGTCCTCAAAGAAGAGGTAGCTCAAAGCGAGCACCCTGAATATAAAGAAGCTAATGCAGCGGTGCTTTTCAAGAAGCAGGAAGTGTATTATGAATTAAATAAACAAACCGGACTAACCCTTATAACCCGTATACATGAACGTATCAAAATTTATAATAAAGAGGGTTTCGATTGGGCAAATAAGGAAATAGAAGTCTATAAAAATTCCTCTACAGCAGAGAAGGTGACCTCTGTAAAAGCTTCCACCTATAATCTTGTGAATGGGAAAATTCAGGAAGAGAAGTTAAGGAGGAAAGATATTTTTGAAGAGGAAACTTCCAAATATCGTCTCACTACTAAATTCACTATGCCAGCAGTAACTGAAGGAAGTGTTCTAGAATGGGAGTATACAATTCGCTCGCCCTTTGTTACCTCTATAGATGAAGTGCCGCTTCAGGAGGTGATACCTATCGATAAGTTAGAAGTCAGTTTGAAGATTCCTGAATTCTTTGGTTTTAAGGTTCATTACAATCCCAGGTCCGCTCTAATTTTTCCAATAGACCAAAGTCAGGAGATTTTCAATTATAACTATACTCAATCAAGTCGGCGTTTAGAAGGAATGGGAAAAACTTCAACTAAATTTGAAAGAAAAAGAGTAGAGTATTTACTGAATCACTATAGCCTCGACCAAAATGGAATACCTCCTTTAAAAAACGAAAATTATATAGATTACCTTAAAAATTATGCTGCATATTTAAGGTTAGAGTTGCAATATACCAAGTATCCGGATTCTCCAATAGAAAATTATTCCCAATCCTGGGATGGAGTGGCAAAGAGTATTTTCAATGATTCCGGTCTTGAAAAGGAAATAGGAATCCACAACTATTATAAAGAGGCTCTTGATAAGCTTCTTAATGGGAAAAAACAGGAGGATAAAATAAACCTTATTTACAATTTTGTACGTGATAAGGTAAAGTGGAATAATTACGTTGGATTTCGTGCTGAAAATGGAACGCGTAAAGCCTACAAGGAAGGGCTGGGGAATACAGGCGATATTAATCTTTTATTGATTAGTATGCTTAGGTATGCTGGGTTTAAAGTCAATCCGGTATTGGTCAGTACCCGCTCCCATGGTATTCCTTTATACCCTACTCGGGAAGGCTTTAATTATGTAGTTGCGGGGCTGGAATTGCCCAATGGGGTAGTTTTAATGGATGCTACCGATCCCAATGCCGGGATAGGGGAGCTGCCCAAAAGAGCAAGGAATTGGCAAGGTAGGCTAATAAGAGAAGACGGTAGCTCTGGTTGGTTAGCTCTTTTACCCCAGATCAAAGCTGTTAATATGACGCGTTTAGACATACAGGTGCGGGAAGATTTCAGTATTTATGGACGTGTTTTGGATTCTTATTACGGTTTACACGCAAAGGCTTTCCGAGACAAACATGGTAAGAGCAATCCTGATAATTATATAGAAATATTAGAAAAAGATAAAGGTAATATTGTAATTTCGAATCTAAAGATTCATAATAGGGAAGGTAAAGGTGAAAAACTACAGCAATCTTATGAATTTAACCTGGAGAACGGTTTAGAAGTTATTAATGATAATATATATTTAAAACCATTGATCTTTGCTGGAATGACTGAGAACCCTTTTAAGGAAGATGAAAGGGCCTACCCGGTAATCTTCGATTTTCCCAGTTTGAAGAAGAATACCGTTACCCTTATGATTCCCGATGGTTATGAAATAAGCTCAATTCCAGAAGATTTTAAAAGTACTTTAGGTGAAGGTGCAGGACAATTTATTTTTAAAACTACCATTGATGGTGGTTTTTTAAGGATAGAAACTATAATGGATTTGAATAATATTGTGTATACTTCTGACGATTATGAAATCTTGAAAGAATTTTTCGCACAGATGGTAGAAAAACAGACTGAAGCTATAGTGCTAACAAAAGTATAGGAAATGAATTTAGAAAATGCTCAAGAGGCGGTAGATCAATGGATTAAGGAACATGGGGTTCGTTATTTTGATGAGCTTACCAATATGGCTCAACTCACCGAAGAGGTGGGGGAAGTGGCCCGAATAATAGCCCGGCGGTATGGAGAGCAAAGTGAAAAGGAAAGCGATAAAACCAAAGACCTGGGAGAAGAACTTGCCGACGTGATGTTCGTGGTGTTGTGTCTTGCTAATCAAACAGGGGTTAATTTACAAGAGGCCTTTGATAAAAAGCTGGATTTTAAAACAAAAAGAGATAAAGACCGGCATAAGAATAATAAAAAACTTCAATAATGTCCTTTAAAAAAATTGTGTCTCAGAAAAGCTTCTGGAAATCCGTAGTATTGCTGGGAATTTCCTTTCTTATAATTTATAATTTTGTAAGTATGTTATTTGAATATGGTGGTTTTGATATATCTACCTTTTTCAAGGAGCGAACTGAAGACGGAAAATTATTAAGATTTATTTTAGGACAAGCCGTAGCCGCCCTGGCCTATGGTTTTATTGTTGCTTTCGGTCAATATAAAATGAAAGAAAAAGAAAATGCCAGGAATTTATAATTTTAGCAGGAGATGAAAATTAAATTGTATAACGACAAAAGGCAGCTTTCAGGAGATCTTAAAATCACGGGTTCAAAGAGCGAATCGAACCGACTTCTTATCCTCCAGGCACTATATCCTACCCTAAAGGTGGAGAATTTATCCAATAGTGATGATACCCAATATCTAAAAAAAGCCTTAGGCTCTGAGGAAAAAGTTGTCGATATTCATCATGCCGGAACTGCTATGCGTTTTCTTACAGCTTATTTTGCCACCAGGCAGGATAGGGAAGTGGTTTTGACCGGAAGCAAGCGCATGCAGGAGCGTCCAGTGAAATTATTAGTAGATGCACTGAAAATGTTGGGTGCCGATATCACATATGAAAAAAATCAGGGATTTCCACCTTTACGGATAAAAGGAAAGCACCTTACCGAGAATCAAGTGAAATTACAGGCAAATATAAGTAGCCAATACATTTCAGCGTTGATGTTAATCGCACCTTCATTGCCAAATGGATTACAAATAGATCTTGTGGGTCAGGTAACTTCGCAGCCCTATATCAGTATGACTCTAGAAATGATGAGGAATGCTGGAATAACAGGAGAATTTAATCGAAATAAGATAGTTATAGAACCTGCTGATAAACTTGAGAGGAAAATAATTTCGGTGGAATCAGATTGGAGTTCTGCTTCTTATTTTTACAGTTTGGCGGCTATAAGTGATACTGCTCATATAAGGTTGGGAATCTATCGTGAAAAAAGTTTGCAGGGTGATTGTTGCATTTCTGAAGTTTATCGACAATTTGGGGTAGAAACCCATTATGAGGATGACACGATAGTTCTGGAAAAAACCTCCCAAAAGAAACCCAGGCATCTTTCAGAAAACCTGATTGATTCGCCGGATATAGCACAGACTATTGCGGTTACTTGTCTTGCTCTTGGAGTACCCTGTACTCTAAAAGGCTTGCATACTCTTAAAATAAAGGAAACCGATCGCCTCGCTGCTTTAAAAGCGGAAATTGAAAAATTTGGAAGTGTTGTTAATATTTCCAAAGACAGCCTGGAGTTAATTCCCAATAAAGGTTTTAACAAAAATGTCTCTGTAGCTACCTATAATGATCATCGGATGGCAATGGCCTTCGCTCCATTGGGGCTGAAAGTGCCATTAGAAATTGAGGATGCAATGGTGGTATCTAAGTCATATCCTGATTTCTGGAAGGATCTTGAAATGCTGGGTTTTAGCATAGACAAGGCCTAATCAAGGTTAAGGGTAAATAAACTCTCATTTACTTGACAACGCCTGTTTTGAGATTGTATATTTGCAGCTTTTAAAAGCACACTTATGGGAATGAAACTTTCACACTTCAATTTTGATCTTCCACCAGAACTATTGGCTGAGTACCCCGCTGAAAACAGGGATGAGGCAAGACTTATGGTTCTAAATAGGAAAGAACAAACTATTGAGCATAAACAATTTAAGGATATCTTGGATTATTTTGATCCGGAAGACGTTATGGTCCTCAATAACACCAAGGTTTTTCCAGCCCGTCTCTATGGGAATAAAGAAAAAACTGGTGCAAGAATTGAAGTCTTTTTACTTCGGGAATTAAATCCTGAAACCAAACTTTGGGATGTCTTGGTAGATCCTGCGAGAAAAATTAGAATCGGAAATAAACTTTATTTCGGGGAAGATGAGAGTTTGGTAGCTGAGGTTATCGATAATACTACTTCACGAGGAAGAACTCTTAGGTTTCTCTATGATGGTTCTTACGAGGATTTTAGAAAAAAACTTCAGGAACTTGGAGAAACTCCACTCCCAAAATATATTAAAAGAGAAGTTCAGCCTGAAGATCAGGAGCGTTACCAGACTATTTATGCTAAAGAAGAAGGCGCTGTTGCTGCTCCTACAGCAGGATTGCATTTTTCGAAACATTTATTGAAAAGGTTGGAAATAAAGGGGATAGACTTTGCCGAAGTTACTCTTCATGTAGGTTTAGGTACCTTCAGCCCTGTTGAGGTGGAAGACCTTAGTAAACATAAAATGGATAGCGAAGAAGCTTTTATAACCAGGAAAGCCACCGAGACCATCAATAAGGCTAAAGTGGAAAACCGAAAAGTCTGCGCGGTAGGTACTACTGTCATGCGTGTTCTTGAGAGTGCAGTTTCGTCAAATCAGACGCTAAATGAATTCGGGGGTTGGACCAATAAATTTATTTTTCCTCCTTATGATTTTAGTATTGCCAACTGCATGGTAACTAATTTTCATACACCAAAATCAACTTTACTTATGATGGTTTCTGCATTTGCCGGGCACGATTTTATGAAAAAAGCCTATGAAGAAGCCGTTAAGGAGAAATACCGTTTTTATACATACGGCGATGCTATGTTGATACTATAATAAACATACAGCTTACACAATACCCATTTAAGCCACAAATCTCTCATTTGTGGCTTTTTATATAAAAGTTGGCTAAACACTTAAGTTTCAATTAGTCATAAAATCCTTTAATTCTTCATACTTTTGCAGCGTGAAAAATAAGAAACGAGATATAAGGGCCCTTACAAAAAAACAATTACAGGAATTTTTTGTAGCTGAAGGCTATAAATCCTTTCGGGGGACCCAAGTGTATGAATGGCTTTGGATTAAGGGAGCCCATAGTTTTGAGGCGATGACCAATATCTCAAAGGATACCCGTGAAATGCTTAACGAAAACTTTGTGATTAATCATATTCGGGTAGATCGAATGCAGCGTAGCAGCGATGGGACAATCAAGAACGCTGTAAAGCTTCATGATCATTTAACTGTGGAATCCGTGTTGATTCCCACTCCTACAAGGACTACAGCCTGTGTTTCTTCCCAGGTGGGGTGTAGCCTGGATTGCCAGTTTTGTGCTACTGCGAAATTGAAAAGAATGCGCAATTTAAATCCGGACGAGATCTATGATCAGGTTGTCGCTATAGATAACGAAAGTAGACTGTATTTTGACCGACCCCTGAGTAATATTGTTTTTATGGGAATGGGAGAACCGCTTATGAATTATAATAATGTTATGAAGGCGGTCGATAAAATAACCTCCTCGGAAGGGTTGGGCATGTCGCCAAAACGCATCACCATTTCTACTTCAGGTGTACCAAAGATGATCAAAAAATTGGCTGATGATGAAACTAAGATTAAACTTGCGGTTTCTCTACATTCAGCCGTGGATGAAGTTCGCACTAGAATAATGCCCTTTAATGAGACTTTTCCACTACATGATTTAAGAGAAGCTCTGGAATATTGGTATTCGAAAACCAGAAGCCGGATAACCTATGAGTATATTGTGTGGAAGGGAATTAACGATACCCGAAAGGATGCAGAAGCACTGGTTAAATTCTGTAAATATGTTCCCTGTAAAGTTAATCTTATCGAATACAATCCTATTGATGATGGGAACTTTCAACAAGCTTCTTCCCAGGCTACCGATATGTACCAAGAAATCCTTGAAAGAAATCATATTACGGTCACGGTCCGTCGTTCTAGGGGAAAAGACATTGATGCTGCATGTGGTCAGCTTGCAAATAAATCTGCTTAATTTGAAAGGGAAGTCACCACTTAAAATTCTCTTGAAATATTTATCTTTGGTGGCTTAATGAAAGTAATTTCCCAAATAAAACTCCCGGTAGAAAAGGAAATGGAACTTTTTGAAAAAAAGTTCTTCGAGTCCATGTCGTCCCAGGTAGCCTTGCTTAATCGTATTACCCACTATATTGTTAATCGAAAGGGTAAACAAATGCGGCCAATGTTTGTGTTTTTGGTGGCTAAAATGGTATCCGATGGTAGTGTGAATGAGCGGACTTACAGGGGTGCTTCAGTTATAGAATTAATCCACACCGCAACCCTTGTACACGATGATGTGGTAGATGATTCTAACCGCCGTCGTGGATTCTTCAGCATAAATGCCCTTTGGAAGAATAAGATTGCTGTGTTGGTTGGTGATTATCTTCTTTCAAAAGGCTTACTTCTCTCTATTGATAATAATGATTTCGATCTTCTAAAGATAATTTCTGTGGCCGTTAGGGAGATGAGTGAAGGCGAACTGCTTCAGATTGAAAAAGCACGTCGTCTTGATATCACTGAAGCCGTTTATTATGATATTATTCGGCAGAAAACAGCAACTCTTATCGCTGCATGTTGTAGCTTGGGTGCTGCCTCGGTTAAACCCGAGTCCAACGAAATTGCTAAAATGAGGCGCTTTGGAGAACTTATTGGAATGGCCTTTCAAATTAAAGATGACCTTTTCGACTATGGAGATGATAAAATTGGAAAACCTACCGGCATAGATATAAAGGAACAAAAAATGACACTTCCCTTAATCTATGCACTTAATAATTCAACCAAGAAAGAAAAATCCTGGCTGATCAATTCGGTTAAGAATCATAATAAGGATAAAAAAAGGGTCAAGGAGGTCATTGAATTTGTGAAAATTAAAGGTGGGCTGGATTATGCTGAAAACAAAATGATGGAGTTTCAGCGTGAAGCTTTGGGAATTCTCGAAGATTATCCCGAATCCGCTTATAAAGATTCCCTGGAGTTAATGGTTAATTATGTGATCGAGCGAAAAAAATAGACCAAAAAAGCCCAAATTTAAATTCAGGCTTTTTGATCTATAATCCAATTAGGTTAGAATTCGTCATTGGTCTCCTCATCATTCATATCATCGGTTTCGTGAATTTCTTCATCGATCTCTTCTTTTACCTTATCCGCACCTTCTTCGATTTTTCTACCGGCCTTTTCAGTATTTTCCTCGATATCCTCACCTATAGCTTCAATTGCTTCTTCAGTCTTTTCCTGGGTTGTTTCTCTACAAGCATTCAGAGATAGTGCCAGGATTACTGCCAAAAATAATATCAACTTCTTCATATTTTTAATTTAAGGGTTAATAAAAAAAAGCCACTTTCAGTGAAGAAAGCAGCTTTTAAATCAAATCACCTACGATATTACATATCGTCTTCGTGGATCTCTTCGTCAATTTCCTGCTCAGCTTCTTCAGCAGCCTGCTCGGTCTCAGAAGCAGCTTCTTCAGCAGCGTTTTCTACATCCTCACCTGCAGACTCTAAAGCGTCTTCGGTTTTTTCTTCAGTAGTCTCCCTGCATGAGTAAATCGAGAGAGACATAGTTGCAACAGCAAATAATAAGAATAATTTTTTCATTTTTAGATAATGTTTAATTAGTTGAAGACACAAATTTAAACTAATTTTTAATTTATCAATGGATTCTTTGCTTGCAAATATTGCTTATATCGTTCCCAGTCTTACATTAGTTGGAGGTTTTTGCCTATAATATCACCTCCAATTGCCCCACAATAAATCAATAAGCGTTTCTTGATTTTTATAAAATTCTTTCCGAGTGGGGTACCTTTATTCTTTGATTGACTGTGATTTTATCTCTGGGTAAGTTTCAGGATCTTCACCTGCTAATTTAGCAAAGTTTCTATAGGCCTGTTCAACTATTGTCTTTGGAGTTTTTTCGAATTCCGCTTCTGTTACCTTATACTTTTTTTGGAGACTATCCAGTTTTGAATGCATTTTTTGCTGAATATCGGCATAATCTGGATGGTTGTATATATTATTTTCTTCCTCCGGATCTTTCTTTAAATCATACATCTCCCAGAAATCTATATCGTCGTAAAAGTGCATGAGTTTATAGCGCTGAGTTCGTACTCCATAATGTCTTTTTACCATATGGAAGGCAGGGAAATCGTAGTAATGGTAATAAATGGCATTGCGGAAATCTTTTTCCCCGGAGGTTTGGTTTACTAGCTGCCTAAGGGATCTTCCTTGCATGGCTGAGGGAATTTCAGCCCCGGCAAAGTCAAGAAAAGTGGGGGCAAAGTCGAGATTTTGAGTGAGTGAATTGATTTCAGTGCCAGCTTTAATCTCTTTAGGATATTGCATAAGCATTGGCATTGCAAGAGATTCTTCATACATAAATCTTTTGTCAAAAAATCCTTTTTCTCCTAAATAAAATCCCTGATCCGTAGTGTAAACTATAATCGTATTTTGGTCAAGTCCGGTCTCCTCGAGATAATCCAGGATTTTTCCTACCCCCTCGTCTACGGATGCCACAGTAGCTAGGTAATCCCGCAAATAACGCTGACCTTTCCACTCAGCCAAGGCCTTTCCACTTAAATCCGCTTTATGAAAAGCATCATTTTTCGGCCGGTAGGCATCATTCCACGTATTTCGTTGCTGGGTAGTCATCCTTTCAAAATCAGTAGTCCATGGATTGTGTGCCAGAGAGTCACTACCTTGGGCTACACTTAATTTAAGATCATGACCGGCATACATATCTTCATAAATCGTTTGGAGTTGCTCCTGAGCAGCTAACTGATCCTTATGCTCAGAAAAATAAGTGTCGGGTAGCGGAAACTCTGTACTGTCGTATAAATTGAGATGTCTTGGTGCCGGCATCCAGTTTCGATGTGGAGCTTTATGTTGTACCATAAGCATAAAAGGTTTCCCGGAATCAGCATTTTGTTTTAACCAGTCTAAACCCATATCGGTGATGATATCGGTCGCATAACCTTCAATTCTTGTTGTATCTTTTCCTTGTATAAAATCTGGATTGTAATAATTCCCCTGATCGACCAAAATGTTCCAATAATCAAAACCTTCAGGCTTACCATGAAGGTGCCACTTTCCTACCAAGGCGGTTTCATAACCAACTTCTTTGAGATATTTTGGGAGCGTTGGCTGAGATCCGTCAAATACTTCACCGTTCATTCTAAAGCCATTGATGTGACTATGCTTTCCGGTAAGGATTACTGCCCTACTGGGGCCACAAATTGAATTAGTGCAGAAATTGTTATTGAATTTAACACCGTTTTGTGCAATGCGGTCAATATTTGGAGTAGGGGCAAGTTTACTTATTGGATGGCCGTATGCACTTATGGCCTGGGCTGCATGATCATCAGTCATGATAAAGACAATATTGGGCCTTGCAGGATTTTCCTCTTTCGATTGATTTACCTTTTGTTTGCAAGAGGAAAAAAAACAACCCACCATGAGAAGACTCAGCGATTGAAATATTAATTTTTTGGTTAGCATTCCGAGAATTTTAGTCGTTTATTTAAGGGTGAATTTTGATCAAAAATACAAAAAGCTTGTATTTTTGATCAAATAATGACTACAACAAAAACTGCACAAAAAGTTTTACATCAATGAAATTTAAGTTAGTAAATAGTTTATTAATGGTGCTTTTAATGGTTTCTTTGGGATTCTCACAAGGACTCACCCCACCTATACAAAACTATTCTTCGCGCGATTATGAAGCTGCAAGCCAGAATTGGGACCTGGATATAGATGAACAAGGAATTATTTATGTGGCTAATAACCAGGGATTATTAAGTTATGACGGGCAACGCTGGAAACTTCATAGCCTTAAGTCAGGTTCCATTGTGCGATCGGTATACACGCATAACAACCGAATTTATACGGGGTCATATAAGGAATTTGGATACTGGTCCAGAGATAGCACGGGGAGTTTAGAATATCATTCATTAATGCATTTGATGGATGAAGAGCAGTTGCATAGTGACGAATTCTGGGAAATTCTCTCTTACCAGAATGCAATTTACTTTCGGTCTTTTGGCGCTATTTATAAATATGAAAATAATGACATTTCCCTGGTAAAAAACGAGGTCACTAATAAAATGACCGTTTTTAAAGATCGCCTCCTGGTCGCTGTTGTTAATTCCGGCCTTTATTTTTTAAAAAAGAATGGGGAACTGGAAGCTTTGCCTAATCAGGATATTTTAGAGGGGGAAACCATTATTGATGTAGAAGTAAATGGAGAAAGCTTGCTAATAGGCACAAGGGATGCTCTTTATGAGTTCAAAAACGGCAAAGTCAACCTGTTTAAAGACAGTGAATTAAATGCCGAATTACGAAGCTCCGAATTAAACCATATTCTCACTGTTAATAAAGGAGAAATTGTTCTGGGAACTGTAAAGAATGGAATTATTCATTACGATTTGGCTCATGGGGAATATAGTATATACAACAGGCATAATGGTTTGCAAAACAACACTGTTTTGCGCATGGTGGAAAAAAATGGGAATATCTGGTTGAGCCTCGATAACGGGGTAGATATGGTTAAACTTCATTCACCGGTAGAGTATTATACGGATGATTCTGGTGAACTGGGCGCAGTTTACGACCTTACTTTTTTCAATAATAATCTATACCTTGGGAGTAATACTGGGGTCTATCGTTTTGTGGATAATCAGCAAGAACTCGTTGAGGGTTCAGAGGGGCATACCTGGAATCTTGAAATACTTAATAATGAACTATATGCAAATCATAATACGGGGACCTTTAAAATAAAAGGAAATAAATTTCTACCACTAGAAGAGCGCACTGGAAGTTTTCGTATCCTCAATTTACCACAAGTAGAAAATAGCAAACTAATCGCAACATATACAGGCCTAACACTCATTGACGGTGGGTTAATTCAAACGGTAACTGGGGTCAATTTTCCCATTCGTGAACTTTTGTTTCAGGCTCCAGAAACTTTTATGGCAGCCCATCCTTACGAGGGTATTTATAGGATTGAGTTAAAGGCTGATTTAACCAGTGCTCTTTCCGTAGAGAAACTTAAAGATATAGACGGAAACGGCCACTACAATGCCGATATTTATCGCATTAATGAACAAATTGCTGTTTTTAATGGTGGAAAGTGGTATAGGTATAATCATTTTTCTGATAGTCTAGAGGTCTTTAAAGAGCTAAAGGATTATGAAGATCATAAGTTGCTCTATTATGATAACTTGGGATTTTGGTTTACCGACACCCAAAATAATTCTTTGATCTTCACTGATTTAAAGAATTCTGAAATTAAAGTAGCTTTTCCAAAGGTACGGGAGAGACTCGTCAAGAAATACGAGAAACTTATAAAGACCAGGGATTCTATTTATTATGTTGCCTTAAATGATGGTTTTGCAAAAATCAATCTCCCGGAATTGATACGAAGCAGGAAGAACGAGATGCTTAGTAAGCCTATCATTCGCGGGTTTTCTGATGTCGAACAGCGGTATGATCTTTCTTCTATGCCAGAGGTGCCTTACAATAAAGCAAGGGAGATCCTGGTGCAAGCTGCCTTGCCTGTAAGCGATGCCTCTTCGATGTATTATGAGCTTGTAGGAAAAGATACTTTGCGAGGGAATGTGGAAAACGGATATTTGAACTTTCAAAATCTAAGGCATGGAGATTATGAATTGAATCTTTTTGCCGTAAGTCAGCAAAAAGAAACCCCAATTCGTACTTCCTTTTCTTTCCGTGTGAATCCTCCCTGGTATCTGTCAGGTCTAATGAAATTTGTGTATATCCTTTTATTTCTTGCACTGATAGGATTAATTTATTGGTTTAATCAGCTTAAACTTAGGAAACAACAGTTATTACTTGAGCAAAAATTTGAGAAAGAACATGAAGAACGACTGAACCAGCTTGAGAAGGAAAGACTTATGAATGAGATTACCTTAAAAAGAAAAGAATTGGCCAATACCACTATGGTAGCTGCTAAGAAGAACGAGGTATTGATGGAGATCCAAGGCGAGTTAAACAAGGATAAAAGTAAATTCTCCAACCAGTTCAGATTAAAACATATAATGAATAAAATCAACAGGGCTATAAAGAACAAAGATGAATGGCAGGTCTTTGAGACTAATTTCAATGAAGTTCACGAAGACTTTTTTAAAGACCTCCTAGAAACCTACCCCCAGCTCACCAATAAGGATCTTAAGCTTTGCTCGTACTTAAAAATGAATTTAACTTCTAAGGAAATAGCTCCTTTAATGGGAATTTCGGTTCGAGGAGTGGAAGTGCATCGTTATAGATTGCGTAAAAAAATGGGGCTTGATAAAAAGGAAAATTTAACAAATTTTCTTATCAAAAACTTCTAATAGCTAGCCTTACGTACTACATCATTACTACATCAAGTACTTAAATTTTCTTTAAAATTTTACTTCAGCTCTACTATAAATCATTAAAAATCAATATATTAAGATGTTAATTTTTATGATGTAGTTGTTGTGTACTATAACGTTTGCGTGAAAATGGGCTAAGGACGTATCTTTCAATGAAATTCAGTTAAAAAACCTACCGTATGAAATTAAAATTATTTACTTTTTTAGTTTCCATTTTTACTCTTACAGGGTATGCACAGGATACTAAAACGATAAGTGGGGTAATTGTCGACCCTAATGAAATGCCTCTTCCCGGAGCTGAGGTTAAAGTTGTTGGTAAGAACATTTATTCTATTACCGACTTTGATGGAAATTTCACATTGGAAGATGTGGAAGTGGGAGATGTATTTAGAGTTACTTTTTTGGGATTTAAACCTCAAGAGATTACCGTCTCATCACAGAACCAATATAATGTAACTCTTGAGGAAGATGCCGGGCAGCTAGAAGAAGTTCTTGTTGTAGGTTATGGAAGCCAGAAAAAACGAGATCTTACCGGTTCTATTGCCAATATTGATGCTGAAGAAATTGAAAAAACGCCCACAGCCAATGTGATGCAATCTTTACAGGGTAAAGTCTCCGGAGTACAGATTGTGAACTCTGGATCCCCTGGGGAATCTCCGACGGTTCGGATTAGAGGTGTAGGAACTTTTGGAGACGCCACAAATGTTTTATATGTAGTCGATGGTGCTTTGTATGATAATATCGACTTTTTAAACACCAAGGATATCAAATCGGTGAATGTTTTAAAAGATGCTTCTTCCTCTGCTATTTACGGGGTAAGAGCTGCTAACGGGGTAGTAATCATCGAAACCAAATCAGGTAGGAAAAACCAGAAAGTTCAATTTGAATATGATGGCTATACCGGTATTCAGCGTGCCCAAAATGTTGTTAAACTTGCTAATACAGAGCAATTTTATACGATGGCCCAGGAATCAGGATCTCAGGCTGATGTGAATTTCATTGAAAATGCTATTCAGCGGTATGGGCGAAGTCGAATCAATCCTAATGTCCCAGCAGTTAATACGGATTGGTATAAAGAAATTCTTCGGGATGGGCTGATTCAAAACCATAGTATCTCTGCTTCTGGTGGTGGTGAGAAGGTTGCCTATGCTGTAGGGGCAAACTATACAGAGCAGGAAGGAATTCTTGATATGAAGAATGATTACGAACGGTTCAACATTAGATCTAAAGTGGATGTTGATATTAGTGATCGGTTGAGTGCGGGTGTTAATACTATCTTTAGTAACGCGACAAAATATGCTCCTGAAAACGGCGCATGGTTCAGAGCCTATTTTGCCGTTCCAGTGATGCCAGTGATCGATGAACTTAACACCGAGGCCGGACCAATTCCATATTCCAATGCCCAACTACTTGGTTATAGAGGTACACAGAATCCTTTCCAGGATCTTACCTATAACCAAAATAGACTTAAAATAAGAAAATTGCTTGCGACAATGTTTCTGCAATACGAGCTAATAGAAGATAAGTTAGATTTTAAGACTACCTATAGTCATGATTTTTCCAGTTTGGAAAACAGGGAAGTAAATCTACCATATACCTTAGGAAATAATTTTGAAAGAAGATCTAGTATTAAAAGAGAAAATAACAACTATTCCAATCAGTACTGGGATAATGTGCTTACCTATGAAGATAGTTTTGAAGATCACGATCTAACTGTAATGCTTGGTGCATCTTTTAGAGATGAAGCTAGTAATGAATTTGAAGCCACAGGATATGATATTGCTGGAATAGGGCTTGAAACTAGCTGGTATCTAGATTTTGCTGATCAGGACTCCTTTAGCAATAATGTAAGCGAAATAGGGACCAGATTTTATGGAATATCCTACTTCGGAAGGATAGCCTATGACTATAAAGACAAATATTTATTATATGCAACTCTCAGAGCTGATGGATCTTCAAAATTCACATTAGATCCCTGGGGATATTTCCCTTCCGTCGGTCTGGGCTGGGTAGCATCTGATGAGGACTTTCTTGCCGATAGCGAGGTGTTTGATTTCTTAAAATTCAGGGCAAGTTGGGGAAAGTTAGGAAATGATAATGTTGCTGCCAGTGCGGGTTCCAATACCATCGAAGTTATTACTACTCCAATTGGTGACCAACCACGTACAGGGTTAACTTCCACCAGTGTGTTCTCGAACAATACCTGGGAAGTGATCGAGGAAAAAAACTTCGGTTTAAATCTTCAGACTTTTGATAGTAGGTTATCTGTTGATGCGGATTATTATATACGTGATACCCATGATGCAATCCTACCGGTTTATATTCCTATTGTAAACAGAAGTGTAGATAGAAACTCAGGAGTAATTCGAAATGAAGGTCTGGAATTAAGCGCGAATTGGAATCACCAGGTGTCTGATGATTTCAGTTATAGGATAGGGGCCAATTTCACAACACTAAAGAACGAAGCAATACAGATTGAAGATGAAAGGGGATATATTGATTCTGGCTCTGCTGAATTTAGGCAACGAACTTTACTAGGTGGACCTTTATTAGGATTTTACGGGTATGAAAGAACTGGGGTTTATCAGAATCAGGAACAAATTGAAAATGACCCAATAGCACTCGAAAATAACCTGGAGCCTGGAGATCTTATTTACAGAGATCAGAACGGGGATGGAGTAATTGATGATGCGGACCGCGTTATCCTGGGTTCCTTCCTGCCAGAATATACTTTTGGAGCTAGTCTTGGAGTAAACTATAAGGCCTTTGAGTTCTCCATGGATGTCTATGGGCAAACGGGTAATAAGATCCTCAACAGAAAAAGAGGAGAAATTATTTTTACCCAGGATACCAATATGGATGCCGATCTTGCCATTAACAGATGGCACGGCGAAGGAACTAGTAATACCTATCCATCTTCGGCCGGACTACGAAAGGCCTGGAATCAGAAATTAAGCGATTTCTGGGTTGAAGACGGTGACTTTTTCCGGATACAGAATGTTCAGGTTGCCTATAATATTGAAGCCGAAGGATTACCGCAAACCAGAATTTATTTTACAGCGGAAAAACCACTTTCAATTTTTGATTATAACGGATTTAATCCAGAAGTCCCTAATGGGGTTGACAGGCAAACCTATCCGGTTCCAGCGATTTATACCCTGGGAGTTAATTTGAAATTCTAAAAAGATTAATATGAAAAGATATAATTCAACAAAAATATTACTTCTGTGCTTTTTTATGGGAGTAGGTCTAAGTTCCTGCCATGATAAACTCGATGTGCGGGAAGGCCAATTAAATACTGGCGATCTTGACTATACCGATGCCAGTAACATGGTTCAACCATTAATTGGAGCTTATCATGAACTTGCTACGCGGGGATGGGAAGAACCTCTTTTGCTTGGAGTCAGAGGAGATGATGTAAATGCCGGTGGTTTAGGCGATCAGCAGCCCTTTGCTGATACTGATAAGTATATATATGATAAGGATTACTGGATGTATAATTCCTTGTGGAATGTGCATTATAATGATATTATCAATATGAATACGGCTATTTTACAACTTGAGAATTTCAGGGAATACGCCAATGAAGCGGATGCAGCCAGGGCTGATCAGTATATAGCTGAAATTATGGTTATGAGAGCCTGGCTCCATTTTAACCTGGCCAGGGTCTGGGAAGATGTGTTTATCATTACCTCCAACCAACCAGAAGAAGAATTGGAGCAAGGTGTTTCCTCCAAAGCCGAGGTTATGCAATTTATTTCTGACCAGATGGACATGGCAATTCAGGAACTTCCCGAAGTAAGGCCGAATGAAAGAACTGATATCCAGGGCGGGGTTACTAGGTATACTGCTTATGCGATGAAGGCCCTGGCCCATCAGGAGCTTGGAAATTATCAGGAAGTAGCTGATGCCACAGGAATTATTATTAGTTCTGGTAAATTTTCACTTTATCCCGATTTCTATCAACTTTTTAAAAAGCCAGGTGAATTGAGCAATGAAAGTCTGTTGGAACTTCAGTATTCAGATTATGGAACACCCTCTGGAGATGCATTGTATCATTTATACGCGCCATTCGGTCCTCAAAACTGGACTCCAGCAAGAGAAAACGCCCAAAGTGGTTGGGGTTTTTATGAGCCAAGTCTGAAATTCATTGAAATTATGCTGGATAGAGATGAAGAGGTAAGGTTACAAACCAGTGTGTTGTTTACCGATCGTGGAATTGCCGAATTGGAAGCTGATGGTTACACCGATCTTCCGGATTTTGTAAATAATACCACCCCCTCAGGAGATGTGATCAATGATTTTGAAAGAGCTTTATTCTCAAGTGGGAAGCATTATTTACCTTCTGAGCAATTAACCGATGGAAGAAATAATTACAGTGCAGGTAAAAATATGATTGTAATTCGTTATGCTGAAATTCTACTAATGTATGCCGAAGCTTTAACTCTCGGGGCTAATGGAACAAGCATTTCAGCTGATGAAGCTGTAAACCTGGTAAGGAATCGTGCCGGTTTAGAGGAATTAGACGGGGTGACTCACGAACAGGTGCTAGATGAGAAATTTGCGGAATTTGCTATGGAATGGGGGATTAGGTATTTCGATATGATTCGCCACGATATGTATGGGGAATTGAGTTATGAAGGACGGAACTTTTCTGCCGACAAGGAATATTTACCTTATCCACAAGCTCAAATAGATGCATTACCTCTGGAAGCTAATGCGGTAATGAATTCAATGTTAAACCAGCAAAACAAATAGGTATGAAAAATTATATAAAAACTTCCTTTGGGCTTTTGCTATTAGTAATTGGTCTTGCTTCCTGTGAGTATGATGGAATAGATCCACTTACTCAAGTGGATCCAGGACCTGATGCAGGGGCTCCAGAAATTAATATTCAGTATCCCAATGATGGAACTACCATCCAGGTGCCTGAACCGGTAGCCTCCATCAATATTCGCTTTGAGGTGATAGACGATATTGAAGTAGATAATGTTGAGGTGCTGGTAAATGGAAATCAGGTCGCTACATTTAATGACTTTCTTGATTACAGGATTGTAAAGGAGGAAGTTTCTTTTGATCAGGTAACCAACGGAGAACATACCCTTACAATAAAAGCCACTGATATAGCCGGAAATACAACCAGCAAATCAGTTAATTTCAGCAAAGAGCCACCTTATACCCCGAGATATGCCGGGGAGTTTTTCTATATGCCGTTTAATGCTGATTTTAGTGAATTAGTGAATATATATATGGGTGAAGAAATAGGGAGTCCTGGGATTACTTCTAACGCCTATTTAGGAACAGGTGCATTTACCGGCGCTGATGAATCTTATGTATCTGTACCTCTTGACCAAGAAGAATTGGGCAATGAGTTTTCCGCAGCATTCTGGTATAAATTAGATACAAGTAATGATAAAGCTGGAATTTTAACAGCAACTGATGATGAAGATCGCAATCAAGGGTTTAGGTTTTTCAGAGAACCAGATAATAAGAATCCTGAATATCAAAGATTCAAACTAAATATTGGAACTGGTGACGGTGAAGTTTGGAATGATGGTGGTAAGATTCATAAGGATGATAATCAATGGATACATATAGCTTTCAGTTTTACATCTGAAGAAACTGTTGTTTATTTAAATGGAAACCCTGTGACAATTACGGAACCAACCAATGCTCAGTATGATTGGACTGGAGTTGAAGATTTGATGGTTGGATCTGGATTAAATTTTAGTGGATGGGGACATAACTCGGATACCAGCATAATTGATGAATTGAGATTATTCAATAGAGCCTTATCTTATGAAGAAGTTGCGGCTATGATAGACGACAGTGCTGTAACCTTGTATATGCCCTTTGAAGGAAATTATAATGATTTAATAGCAAATCGTAAAGTTACTGTAGAAGGTGAGCCAGGTTTTACAACCGAGGCTGCTGAAGGAGAGAATGCCTATTCGGGAGCTGAAGATGCTTATTTAAACATGCCTTCTAGTGGTTTATTAAGTGAGGAATTTAGTACTACTTTTTGGTACAAGGTAAATGCTGAACCCGACCGTGCCGGTATTATAACTATTGGACCTGAGGATGAAGAAAATCCAGATTCCCAAAATAATAGAATTAGTGGATTCAGACTTTTCAGAGAAGGAAATGCTGATGAGCAACGGATCAAAGCCAATGTAGGAAATGGATCGGCTGACAGCTGGAACGAGGGGGGAGTAATTGACGTAAGCGCCGGAGAATGGGTGCATGTGGCTTTTACCATTTCTGACTCTGAAAGTAAAATTTATTTGAATGGAGTATTAGAGAAAACTGGAACGGTTTCCGGTGGAGTTGACTGGACTGGAACTGATATCGTTTCCATTATGTCTGGTGCTCCGAGATTTACCGGATGGAATCACCTTTCAGACCAAAGTTATATGGATGAGCTGCGTTTTTATAACAAAGTGCTAACTCAGGAAGAGATCCAGGCAGACATGAATCAGTAGATCAAAATATTAGATAAGATTTCCGGTAAACCATGTGGTTGCCGGAAATTTTAAAAATTTCTGTTGATTAGAAACCTCGGGAAAAGCCTTGAATCTAAATTTCTAAATATTGTTTTTATTGGTTTCCCCTTCAATTTTTTCTTGTAGAAAAAGTAATTTTAAAGATCAGGTAATGTTGAAAGTTTTTTATGTACTGGGTATTTTAATGATCTTTTCGTCTTGTAGTAATGATTCTGGCCCAGGATTCCAGGAGCCTTATATCCCTGGAGAAGAGAAAGAAGAAGATAGGAATCAGAGTTTAAGCGATGATGAATTATTGGAAAAAGTACAGGAAACAACTTTTAAATATTTTTGGGATTTTGCCGGTAGTAATTCTGGTTTGGCAAAAGAAAGATCCCAGCCAGATGCCTATGGGGGACAGGGAGATAATATTGTAACAATGGGGGGTTCAGGGTTTGGTATTGCCGCTTTTCCAGTGGCTGTAGAACGTGGTTGGATAAGTCGTAGTGAGGCTATACAGCGTCTGGAAAAAATTCTTGATTTCCTTGAAACTGTCCCTACTTATCACGGCGCTTTTTCTCATTGGTATTTTGATGATTCAGCTCAAACCCGACCCTTTAGCCAGAAGGATAATGGAGGGGACCTGGTGGAAACTGCATTTTTAATGCAAGGGTTATTAATTGCCCGGGCGTATTTTTCAGGCCAGACGGCAATCACAGACCGAATTACTGCTCTATGGGAAGCTGTAGAATGGGATTGGTACACCCAGGGAGAAAACGTCCTTTATTGGCATTGGTCTCCTAATTATGGTTTTGAGATGAACCTGCCAATAAAAGGTTGGAACGAGACACTTATGACCTATGTGCTTGCTGCCGCTTCTCCAACACATCCCATTGAACCTGAAGTTTATCATCAAGGTTATGCTTCAAATGGGAATATAATAAATAACCGCCAGCATTATGGCATCAATCTTCCTTTAGGTCCTGCCTTTGGTGGGCCATTGTTTTTTGCCCATTATTCTTTTATAGGTCTAGACCCGCGCAATTTGAGTGATAATTATGCGAATTATTGGGAACAAAATACCGCACATAGTCTTATACATTATAACTATGCAATAGATAACCCAAAGAATTTTGAGGGTTATGGGGAGCATAGTTGGGGCTTCACCGCCAGCGATAATTATGAGGGTTACTCCGCTCATAGCCCAGCTAATGATTTGGGGGTTATTACTCCTACTGCTGCCTTATCATCTTTTCCTTATACTCCTGAAGAATCAATGAAAGCTTTGCGCTATTTCTATGATGTAATGGGGGATGATCTTTGGGGGCCTTATGGTTTTTATGATGCCTTTTCTGAAGAGCATAACTGGGTGGCAAATGGCTATCTGGCCATAGATCAGGGGCCGATAATTTCTATGATAGAAAATTACAGAACCGGCCTGGTGTGGAATTTATTTATGGCTGATGAGGAAATTCAGGAGGGATTAAACAAATTAAGTTTCAATTTTTAATATATCCGAAAATCTATTTTATATGACCAAGTTTAGAATTAGCTTCCTACTCTTACTTTTGATTGCAGGGATCAGTTGTAAAAACGATAAGAAGTCCCAGACTGATAAGGAATCGGTAGGTCCCATAAGTGATGAAGCTTTACTGGACACAGTACAAAAACAGACTTTGAAATATTTCTGGGATCATGCCGAGCCCAACTCAGGGATGGCTCGTGAACGCTGGCATCCCGATGGGGAATACCCTAAAGATGATGCCCATGTAGTTACCACCGGTGGTTCTGGTTTTGGCCTTATGGCTATAGTTGTGGGAATAGAAAGAGAGTTTATTGAAAGGGATTCAGCGGTAGCCCGATTGGATAAAATAGCCAATTTTTTAGAAAATGCTCCCAGATTTCACGGGGTATGGCCACATTGGTTAAATGGAGAAACTGGCGATGTGCAGGCTTTTAGCGAGAAAGATAATGGAGGCGACATTGTGGAGACTTCCTTTATGGCCCAGGGATTTCTTGTGGTTCGCGAATATCTAAAAGATGGAACCCCACAGGAACAAGCCGTTGCTCAGAAATATGACCAGCTGTGGAAAAGTATCGAATGGAACTGGTACACTAACAATAAAAACGGAATATACTGGCATTGGTCTCCCGAGTATGAATGGGAGATGGACTTTATGATTGAAGGCTATAACGAATGTTTAATTACTTATGTGATGGCCGCTGCTTCACCAGACCATGCCATAAATCTTGAAGCCTATCATAAAGGGTGGGCCCGGAATGGGGAAATTGTAACCGATACAGAAGCTTACGGTTTACCGTTGATTTTAAAACATAATACTCGTGGCGATAAGGGCGGCCCATTGTTCTGGGCCCACTATTCTTATCTGGGACTTAACCCGAGAGGCCTTGAAGATAAGTACGCGAATTACTGGGATCTTAATGTCAATCACAGTTTAATCAATTACAACTACTGTGTAGAGAACCCAAAAGACTTTGAAACTTACAACGAAAAATCCTGGGGTCTAACGGCGAGTTACTCCCGTAACGAGGATGGTAGTATTGGTTATACGGCCCATTCTCCCGACGATGATAAAGGAGTCGTGTCTCCTACAGCGGCGATTAGTTCAATTCCCTATACGCCTAAAGAATCCCTTCGGGCTATGCGCTATTTCTTTGAAGAGCAAAATGAATTACTTTGGGGACCGGCCGGCTTTTATGATGCCTATAGTTTAGAAGGAGAAGATTGGGCAGCGCAGCGTTACCTGGCTATAGACCAGGGACCACAGGTGGTGATGATAGAGAATTATCGATCAGGACTGATTTGGAATTTGTTTATGCAGGCTCCAGAGATTCAGGATGGTTTGGACAGATTAGGATTTAATATTTCAGAACAAGATGAATAGACCATTTTTAACTTTAATAGCTTTTATTTTCCTGATGTTTCCAATCTCCTTATTGGCACAGGAAAAGTCTTTTGAAATCGTGGTATTGCCGGATACACAAACCTATATGGAGGAATATCCTGAAATCTACTTAAATCAGATGCAATGGTTGGCCGATAATTCCGAAAGATTTTCTTTCGTTATGCACGTAGGTGATATTACTCAGAATAATAGTAGAGAGGAATGGGAAGTCGCCAAAAAAGGATTTGAGCTCCTCGATGAAAAAATTCCATATGCTTTTGCTTTGGGAAATCACGATATGGGGAGTGAAGCAGGGAAATTTGCGGATACTCGGAATACTAGTATGGCCAATAAATTCTTTGCTACTTCGGATATAGAAAACCTTGTGGCAACTTTTCCGGAAGGATCGGTAGACAACTTACTTAGTGAATTCAAAGCCGGAGGTGAGCAATGGATGGTTTTATCCCTGGAATTTGGTCCCAGAAATAAAACCCTTGTTTGGGCTGATAAAATGATTGCTAAATATCCTCATCATAATTTTATTGTAGTAACCCACGCACACCTTTATGAAGATAATACCCACCATGATGGCGAAGATTGGTGGTTACCCGAAAATTATGGAATCGGAAAAAGTACTGGTGAGGAAGCTCCAAACAATGGTGGTCAGGTATGGAAAAAATTGCTCAAAAAACATCACAATGTGAAAATGGTTTTTTCGGGACATATTCTTAAATCGGGAGAGGGGACTTTGGTGAGTGAAGGTGAACAAGCTAACCAGGTGTACCAGATGCTGGCGAATTACCAGAAAGGGGTTGACGGCTCGGAGAAAGGAGGAAATGGTTTTTTACGTATAATAAAAATCTTTCCCGAATCAGGAAAGATTCAGGTGAGGACTTACTCTCCATTATTAAATGAGTTTAAAAAAGAAAAGGAACATCAATTCAGTTTTGAAAATGCTCGTTTTTCTAATACAGTAGAACAGAAGCTGACGCGTTATAAAAAGAAGCAATTTATCAAGGACGCTGATACTTTAAATTACCGTGTTTTATTTCCTAAGAATTTTACCATGGAAAAAGAATATCCTGTTGTTTTATTTCTCCATGGAGCAGGGGAGCGCGGTAATGATAATCAGGCCCAACTTACTCACGGAAGCAAACTATTTTTAGCGAATCAGGATGAATTTCCAGCCATCGTGATTTTTCCGCAGGCGCCAAAGGAAGATTATTGGGCTAAAGTAGAAGTGAACCGGGATAGTATACCTTTTGAGTTCAGTTTCATGAATGAAAAACCCGCCACCAAATCCTTACAGCTTGTAATGGATTTGATGGAAGAAATGACCTCAAAGGACTTTGTGAATAAAGACCGAATTTATTTAGGAGGCCTTTCAATGGGGGGAATGGGAACTTTTGAACTTATTTATAAAAGACCTGAAATGTTCGCGTCTGCCTTTGCAATATGTGGAGGTGCCAATCCTGAAATTGCAAAAGATTATCCCAAAGGCTTTAATATCTGGATTTTTCATGGAAAAAAAGACGATGTAGTAATACCAAAATATTCTGAAGCAATGGCTCGTGCCATTAATCATTATGGTGGAAATGCTAAACTTTCGCTGTATCCCGATGATAATCATAATAGCTGGGACTCAGCATTTGCAGAACCCTATTTACTGCCTTGGTTGTTCTCACATGAGAGAAATAAGGAACGAAAGAAAAAAGAATTTGATAATCCATAATCTGGTTCAGAAAGTAAAAAGATGAAAAGTTTTAGAAAATTACTTATAACATTAGCTTTATTATTTGGGTTTAGTTTATATGCACAGGAAGTTGTTCCGGAAACTTATATAAATCCTCTGGACATTGATTATACCTATATGGTATATAATTCAAGTAAGAATATTTCTTATCGTTCTGGCGCAGATCCCGCTGTAATTGAATTTCGTGGAGAATACTACATGTTTGTCACACGGTCTTTTGGCTATTGGCATTCTAAAGATTTGATCAATTGGGAATTTATTAGACCCAAGCAATGGTTTTTTGAAGGTTCTAATGCACCTACGGCTTTCAATTATAAAGATTCACTTGTATATTTTGCAGGGGACCCGGCAGGTTATGGGAGTATTCTCTATACCGATGACCCAAAAAGTGGGGAGTGGACCCCCACAGCATCTATTACCAGTAATATTCAGGATTCCGAATTATTTATTGATGATGATGGAAAAACCTATTTGTATTGGGGTTCATCAAATGTTCATCCCCTTCGTGTAAAAATGCTCGATAAAGACGATCGATTTCTTGAAACGGGTGTTGAAAAAGAGCTTATTAACCTGGTTGAAGAAGAACACGGGTGGGAACGTTTTGGTGAGAATAATTATCACCCAACCTTAAAGGAAGGTTATATGGAAGGTGCTTCCATGACTAAGCATGAAGGTAAATACTATTTACAGTATGCGGCACCTGGGACACAATTTAATGTGTATGCCGACGCTGCCTATGTTGGTGAAACCCCGCTTGGCCCTTTTAAATACATGAAAAATAATCCAATGAGTTTAAAACCGGGCGGTTTCGCCAATGGTGCAGGCCATGGGATTACTATGAAACAGACCAATGGGCAGTACTGGCATTTTGCTACTATGGCGCTGGCTTCCAATTCTCATTGGGAACGCAGGCTTTGTATGTTTCCTACTTATTTTGATGAGGAAGGTTTAATGTATACGGATACAAGCTATGGCGACTATCCCTTATACGGGCCAGATCATCCAACAAAAGCCGGGGAGCATAGTGGCTGGATGTTGCTTTCCTACAAAGGTAAGGCAACGGTTTCATCCTCCCGGATGCAGGTAAGGAAAAGTACTGCTACAGATGGTGATTATGATATTACCGAAATGCCTTTGGAAAAAAATAGTGAGGGGGAAATAATTTCAAAGTTGTTAACTGATGAAAGTCCTAAATCCTTTTGGGTTGCTGAGGCTAATGATGATAAGCAATGGGTTAAGATCGAAATGCCTTCACCTGGGAAAATTTATGCTTTTCAATTGAATTTTCATGATCAGGAGTCCGGGATCTATACCCGTAAAGATGGACTGCGCCATCGGTTTACGCTGGAAGTTTCAAAGGATGGAAAAAACTGGCAAAGGATTGTAGATCGCAGCGATAGTTATAAGGATACGCCAAATGCTTACATTACCCTTAATAATCCTGTAGAGGGTAAATATATACGTTACAATAATGTTGAGGTTCCAGGTGAAAATCTGGCATTATCTGAAATCAGAGTATTTGGTAAAGGCCAAGGTGAAAAACCAGTAAAGGTTAAAAACTTTAGCGTGAAACGTGAGCAAGATCGAAGAGATGCCTCACTGACCTGGGAGCCGGTTAAAGATGCCCAGGGGTATAATATCCGATGGGGCATTGCACCTGATAAATTATACCATTCCTGGTTGATTTATGATGTAAATGAGCATTTTATGCGCAGCCTTGATCGTGATACGCCATATTATTTTAGTGTAGAAGCCTTTAATGAGAATGGAATTTCGGAACCTTCCGAAATTATATATGTAGAATAAAAAAAATTGTTGATTAATAAACCAAATGAAAATGAGAAAATTTTATCTGTCAATGGGTATTCTTCTTCTTGCTGGCAGCTTTGCGCTTCAGGCTCAAAGCCGTATAGCCCAAGTAGAAGAAATACTGGAAAAAATGACACTGGAAGAAAAAATAGGCCAGCTTAATCTTTTGACCCCGGGTGGCGGAGTAGCTACAGGATCAGTGGTAAGTGAAGATGTGGAGACCAAAATCAAAGCGGGAAATGTCGGAGGTGTTTTTGGTGTTTCAAGTCCTGCGAAGGTAAGGCAGGCGCAAGAGCTTGCGGTAAAGAACTCCAGATTGGGGATTCCCTTGCTTATCGGTTCCGATGTGATTCATGGATACAAAACAACCTTCCCTATTCCGTTGGGACTTTCAGCGAGCTGGGATATGGAATTGATTAAAGAAACAGCACAGGTTGCAGCTAAGGAAGCTACTGCCGATGGGATTAACTGGAATTTTTCGCCAATGGTGGATATTGCACGTGACCCTCGATGGGGGCGTGTGGCCGAGGGCGCCGGAGAAGATCCTTTTCTTGGTTCCCAGATAGCCAAAGCCATGGTAGAAGGTTATCAAGGTGAGGACCTAACTCAGCCTCAGACTATGCTTTCTACTGTAAAACATATGGCTCTTTATGGTGCTGTTGAAGGTGGTCGGGACTATAATAGTGTAGATATGAGTAAGTTGCGAATGTATAATGAATACTTGCCTCCATATAAAGCAGCGGTTGAAGCGGGAGTTTCAAGTGTGATGACCTCTTTTAACGACATCCATGGGGTACCAGCATCAGGAAACCAATGGTTGCTTACGGATTTGCTTCGAGAGGAGTGGGGTTTTGATGGTTTTGTAGTTTCTGATTATACTTCTGTAAATGAAATGATCGCTCACGGCCTTGGCGATCTTCAGGCGGTATCGGCCTTGGCTATAAATGCAGGTCTGGATATGGATATGGTAGGAGAAGGTTTTCTAACTACTCTTAAGAGGTCGGTTGACGAAGGAAAGGTTTCTGAGGAAACCATAACAACTGCGGCCAGAAGAATTCTGGAAGCTAAGTATAAGTTAGGCCTATTGGATGATCCATATCGCTATTCCGATGAGAGCAGACCTGAAAAGGATATTCTTTCAGATGAAAACCGCGCTTTAGCAAGAAAGGCTGCTACCAAAGCGGCAGTGTTACTGAAAAAAGATGCGGAGGTACTTCCACTTAAAAAAGAAGCGAATATTGCCTTAATTGGTCCTTTGGCCAATGATCAGAATAATATGTTGGGAACCTGGGCACCAACCGGGGATTTTAAACTATCTGTCCCGGTGTTGAAAGGGATTAGAAATGTGATTCCTGAAGCTAAGGTAACTTACGCTAAGGGAGCCAATATTAGCGATGATGCTCAGTTTACTGAGAATGTGAACGCCTTAGGACCAAAAATCATTGTTTCTGATGAATCTCCTGAAGAATTGCTAGAAGAAGCACTTAAAGTTGCCGAAGCTGCCGAAGTGATCGTAGCCGTGGTGGGAGAAGCTAGTGAAATGAGCGGAGAATCTTCCAATAGAACCGATATTCGAATTCCTGACAGTCAAAAGAAGCTTATCCGAGAATTGGCCGCTACAGGAAAACCAATGGTACTAGTGCTAATGAGCGGTCGTCCCCTGGATATTTCAGAGGAGATGGAATTGCCAGTTGATATTTTACAGGTTTGGCATCCTGGAGTTGAAGCCGGTAATGCCGTAGCTGATTTACTTTTCGGAAATTATAATCCCTCCGGAAAACTTACGATGAGCTGGCCTCATAATGTCGGGCAGATTCCGGTTTACTATAGTAGGAAAATCACGGGAAGGCCGGGGCCTACGCCAAGTGAATTTCAAAAATTCAAATCAAATTATCTCGATGCTCCAAATTCGGCGCTTTTACCATTTGGATATGGGCTTAGTTATACCGAATTTGAATATTCTGATGTAAGCATTGATAAAAACAAGATCTCAGGAAAAGAAAACCTAACGATTTCTGTAAAAGTCAGCAATACCGGTAACTACGATGGTGAAGAAACGGTGCAGCTATACACACATGATAAAGTACGAAGCATTACCCCACCCGGAAAAGAATTAAAAGCATTTAAGAAAATTTTTCTTAAGAAAGGAGAAAGCAAAGTTGTTGATTTTGAAATTAGCCGGGAAGACCTGAAATTTTATAATGCAGAACTTAACCATGTAGTGGAGCCTGGTGAATTTGAATTCTTCGTGGCGGGAAGTTCGGATCATGAATTCACCGGAAGTTTCACCGTGGAATAATGCTGCAGATTTTTAAGATGAATATGGCATTTACTTTGTTATTAAGCGTAGTTTCTTTATTCGATCAACGGAATTAAAGAACCTGATGTAACCCTAAAGCTAATGACTACCCTTATGTTTTATTTCCAAGTAGAGGCTTTTAATGAAAATGGAATTTATCAAAGGACATCATCATAATATGGAGAAAAAAATATAATTATGAATTTAGTCAGTTCTAGAACGATCTTTCTTCTATGCTTCTTGCTAGCGTGGAACAATAGCCTTTTTAGTCAAGATTTGAATGTTTCCCAAACACCAAATGTGGTTTTTATACTTGCCGACGATGTGGGATATGGTGATATTGGGATTTATGGCGGAAAGGTGCCTACCCCAAATATTGACAAGTTAGCTGAACAGGGGATGCGATTTACCGATGCCCATTCTCCTGCTGCACTGTGCGCTCCTTCAAGATTCAGTCTGCTAACGGGTAGTTATCCTTATAGAAATGGACGCCCGGGAGGTAGCTGGGATGTAAATAATAGTTCGGCCTTTAGTGTGAATGGTGATCGCACCAAGGCGGGGAGACATATTACGGTGGGTGAAATCATGCAAAATGCAGGATATACCACAGCCTTCTTTGGTAAAATGCATTTGGGAGGCTCGGTTTATAATAAAAATGGAGAGGTTATTAGGGAAAAGCAAAAACTTAACTCAATGGATTATAGCCGGGGTGTTGATGATGCTTTAAATGAGCATGGATTTGATTATTGGTATGGTCTGTTAAGTGGAATTCAGCATGAACCTTATGCCTATTTTGAAAATGGAAAATATGTACCCATAAATCCAGAGAATCCCGCTGATAATTCAAGTACCCGGCTTTTAACCAACGGTTTTTATAAAGTTAGTACAAACGGTCTTTCGGAGATTGTAGAAGCGGGTAAAATCCCAGCAAGGGGTGATGAGGATTATGATTCCAGCCAGGCAGGTATTCTCTTAACAAATAAAGCAGTAGACTTTATTGATCGCCATCAAAGGAAAAATAGAGAGGCAAAAGAAAACACACCCTTTTTACTTTATTTTTCCTCCCAGGCAATTCATGTGCCCCACACTCCACCTTTTGATTTTGACGGAGATCCATCTACTGTAGATGAGCAGGTTTATGGTGTTACTGGAGCAATGACCTCTGATGTCTTATATGAATTAGATCTCCAAGTAGGAAAAATATTGAATAAATTGGAAGAGGAGGGAATTGCTGATAACACTATTGTGATCTTTACCAGTGATAACGGGGCTTTATGGCCTAATATCACACATTATGGAGATTCAGAACATGATAATAATGGAAAATTACGAGATTACAAAGCTTCGATTTATGAAGGAGGACATAGAGTGCCTTTTATTGCCAAATGGGGAGATGGTACAGCTGAAAATTCAATCATACCTCCTGGAAGTGTTTCTCATGAAGTGATTATGGGACAGGATTGGGTGGCAACAATGTATGAGCTAACTCAACAGAATATGGCTGAAGATCAGGCAAAAGATAGTGCTTCTCTTATGCAGATTTTAAAAGGAGAGAATTTAAAATCGCCTTTACACGATTTTGTCCTTTACCAGGCAGGTTTTGCTTTCGATGGGGCTATTAGAGAGGGCGAGTTGGTTTTAGTTGTGGACAGGAACAATGAGGCCACTGAATTGTATGATCTTGCGAATGACCTAGCACAGGAGCATAATTTAATAGAAGATGAGAATTATCAGGAAACCATCGAGCGACTACATCAGAAATTTCTTACCTATAACGACCACGATACTGAGACTGTTGAACCCAGAACCACCAAGACCTTCAAAGTGGAGTGAAGCTTTGGTCGAGCTTGAATAAAATTTATTTTTCCATGGTGTAAAAACCGTTAAGATGCTATACATTTTAACGGTTTTTTTTATTTTATTCTATAACCAGGAAACCTGGTTATAATTTTTCGAGTTTTATTCCGGAAAGTAAGGGTTGTCCTGCATTCTTTTGGAATTCTACCGTTACACCATTATTCGCTTTGATATCATAGAAAATTTCAACTGCTTGTAATCTTCCGTAATCCCTGGCAAGGTTTAAATCTGCAGTGAGAGTTTTTCCATTAATTATCACATCAAAACTTCTTAAATCTGAAATATTCTCCACTTCGGTTGCACCCAAGTTATAGATATTCTCCCGGGAAGCATGGAATTGGGGTTCGGTAAAAAGCAGGGTAACTCGGTATCTTCCTTCATTTACATCAAATTTATAGGCTTCCATTCCTTCCCGCATAGTTTGAAAAAGCGGGTCGTTTGCGGTACCCTGAATGTCGGATGCTGTTCCCTGAAATTTACTTTTGTTTTTCTGATAGTGGCTTCCTCCTATATATCCAAAACTACCTTCTTCATACTCCTGATCACTCATCCAGATTTCTTCGGTTACCGGGTCGATATAATTTGCACTTGCACCTGTATTTAAGAGGATAGGAGCGCTTTCAATAGAAGTCAGCATATGCTTTCTTAATTTTATCTGGATTTCCCTTCTACGTTCCAGTTTTTCGGTTTTTGCTATCACTTGGTGTTTCCCTTCCGGAAGGTGAAGGTTGAAAATTGCGAGGCCATCCTCAACAGGTTCAGAGAATTCCTTTTGGTTGACTTTTAATTCCACATGTGAAGCATTGGAAAAAACAATGATGCTAATTTTTTCATTTTCATCTTCAGGAAACCGAGTCTCATTATTTTTACCAGCGATATATAACACCGGATCCTTAAGAAGTCGCGCCTGATAGTAATAATACACATCTTTTTTACTGCGATCCATATTTACCAGGCCTTTTTGATTAATATAAGGGGCAGCGTCCTGGCGAAAGGAAGAACCGAAATCAGCAAAATTCCAGGCGGTCATTCCGAAGACAAAATCCCTTTTTTCGACCTGGTTTAAATAACTTTTATGTAATTTTAATTGATAAGCTTCGGAGTAATCCCAGGGCAATGGGGTATTGGTTTGTATACGTACATCAGCTCCAGGACCATACTCCGATATAAAAATCGGTCTATTTGGAAAACTTTGGTGCTGGTCATCTAGAAAATCCCCAAAATTATCAAGACCAGGAGAATACCATCCAAAATAAAGGTTCCAGCCAATGGCATCAGGAATATCTGCGATACCGGATTCATTATATAATTCGTTCTCATGTAGTGCCATAACACTGATCCGATCAGGATCCAGTCTTTTGGTCTCTTCTTCGAGTTTTTGGGCCAACGCCACGGAAGTCTTGACCTTGGCCTTTTTTTCTTCTTCTGTAATTTGATTGTTGAATACTAACCTAATAAAGATTTCATTCATATATCCCCACATAACAATCGATGGATGATTGAATAGTTGGCGTATTTGTTCCCGTTGCATTTTAAGTGATATTTCATGATATTCCTTTGTATCTGTCACATCATTAATCACGGGTATTTCGGTCCAAACCAGCAATCCGAGTTCATCACAAATTTTGTAAACCTCTGGATCCTGTGGATAATGAGCTGTTCGAATAACATTGGCACCCATTTCTTTGATCATTTTATAATCCTTACGATGCAGACTATTGGGTAGAGCATTGCCAAGGTCTTTATAATCCTGGTGGCGGTTAGCACCAATTAATTTAAGAGGTTCTCCATTAAGAAAGAAACCTTTTTTTGCATCAACTTTAAACCAGCGTAAGCCGAATTTAGAATAAAATTCGTCCAACAGTACCCCAGAAGTCTGATCTACCAACCTGGCTTCTAATTTATAAAGTTGTGGATTGTCGGGCGACCATAATTGCGGGTTTGGAAGTTCGTCCTTTATATTTATTTTATTGCTATCCCGGGATCCTATATTGAGTTCTTCGGTGATGGTATGAATGTGCTTGTCATTGGGATCCCAGATATCCATCTCGACATTTATTTTCCGCTTTTGATCACTATCGTTTATTATACGAGCTTCAAAATCGATTTTCGCCTTTTCAGCTGAAACTTTTGGAGTTCGGATAAGTAGATTTCCTGCTGCTTCATTTTGCATTTCAAAGTGAACGGGATCTGTGAGGATCAATTTAAGATCCCGGTATACTCCGCCATAGAAATTAAAATCCGCGTCCAGAGGAGGGATATCGGTATTGTGAGCATTATCAACCTCTATCCTTAATTCGTTAGCTTGGTTATAATCCAGTGCCTCGGATATATCAAAAACGAAGCTGGTGTATCCACCACGGTGTTCCCCAATTTTTTCCCCATTTACAAATAGCACGGTTATCTGGTTACTGCCTTCAAATTTTAAATATGCTCTTTTATTTTTCCACCTATTGGGGGCGAATAGGGTTTTCTGGTAGATGCCCTTTCCCCGGAAATATTCTTTTCCATTTATAAAGGCATCCTTAGCATTCCAAGTGTGAGGGATATTTACAATTTCACTTTCGTTTGATTTTTCTAGGCTAAACTCCCAGGCTGAATTAAGGCTTTGTATCAAACGTTGGGAAAATAACGGTGTTACAAAGAGTAGGAAGATAAACAGAATTGACTTTTTCATGATAAGTAGGATAAGAACGATTCAAAGGTTTATAACTGTAATGATAGGACAACAATTATTTTAAAATTTCGATTTGCTGATTTTCATTATTTAGAAAAACCTGGTGGAAAAATTTAAAAATTTCAGGGAAATACTCAAAAGGCATTCCTGCGTGTTCATGTTTACCACCTTCAAAGCTATAAAGCATATACGAAGTACCAAAGTCCTTTAATTTCTGCGTGATGGTTCGTGATCCATCTAATACAATATATCCAGGGCTGTTGCGATCACACTGATGATGCGGGGCGGTAGCATATGGCACCAGGTGGTCTTTTGTCCCGTGAAAAAATACACCGGGAATGGCATTAATATGAGTAATATATCTGGCATCGACAATAGCTCCAGCCAGGGAGAATACTCCGGCAAATTTAAAATTATCATAACTCCCCAGGTCTTTAAACATTAAGCGTTCATTATAAACTGAATTGAGTATGGCCTCGGCACCGGCACTGCTGCCACCAACAATAATTTTTTTCGGATCTATCCTAAGGTTTTCTTTTTCTGATACTAAAAAATTTACAGCATCCAAAAAATCTTCGGCGGCCAGCCTGAAAGTTTGTATTTTACCATCTGCCTCGAAATCACAGCCAAAAGACTTGTCTTTTCGTGTTAGTCGATAGGAAATTTGTACCGCTACATATCCTTTTCTCGCGGCAATTTTTGCGAATTCAACTTCATTGGGGTTAGTACGGCTTCCCCCTGAAAATCCTCCCCCGTGCATGAAAATGATAAGTGGTCTTTTTTGCATTGTATCATTTTCAGGTTGATAGATATCCAGCTTTAATGCTTCACCATCTTTTTTTGCGTAGATTTTTGTTTTAGGAGATTCAACCCGGAATGAATCATCTATAAATCGCTGTTGCGCTGAAATTGAAAAACTTAACAGCAAAATGCCAATAAAAAACAAATCTTTCATACTGGAAATATTTTAAAATGCCTTCAAGATACTTAATTTTGCAGGGAGAATAAGTAGCGATTTTAATTTTAATATTTTATATTCGCTGCTCAAATAAGATTTCCGCCTTTGCGGAAATGAGATTAATTGGCTATGAGTTTACAGGAGAAAGTAATGGCAGAGATGAAAGCTGCTATGAAAGCTAAAGATAGTGAGAAACTGGAGGCTTTAAGATCGGTAAAAAGTGCTATTTTATTGGCCAGTACGGAAAGCTCTGCAAAAAATGGTTTAACCGAAGAGGAAGAATTAAAACTTTTGCAAAAACTTGTAAAACAACGTAAAGAAAGTGCTGCAATTTACAGGGAGCAAAATAGGCCAGATTTAGCAGAACCTGAAGAAAAACAGGCTGCTGTTATCGAATCATTTTTGCCAGAGCAGTTAAGTGAAGCAGAAATTGAAGCCAAGGTAGATGAAATCATTGCAAAAACCGGTGCCAGTGGAATGCAGGATATGGGCAAGGTAATGGGAATGGCAAGCCAGGAATTAGCCGGAAAGGCTGATGGTAGAACGATCTCTACTATTGTAAAAAATAAATTGAGTAAGTAAGAATAAATTCCTCACAGAACCTAGATACCTATCTAGAATATAAAAGTGAGAAAATCAATGGCCCCGTGGCGCAACTGAATAGCGCATCAGATTTCGGCTCTGAGGGTTGCAGGTTTGAATCCTGCCGGGGTCACTTTTTAGAATTCAAATTAAATCAAATCCCTGTAAATACTATGATTTACAGGGATTTATGTTTTTAGAGATTTTTATTTGAGAGACTTTTATTATATATTTTGTCCTATATCATCAACATAATTTTATTCTGTCGACACATTTACAGTTTGATTATCAATGACTAAACATTGGATTGGTTTAGCTTTCGTTTTCAAATGAAAAAAAATTAAAGACGATACTAATCCGTACTTCACAAACATTTTTCATCTTTTTCTGGGTGTATTCTTTCAGGACAAAAAACAATCAAAAACAGCCTTTAAGTAAACGGTCACTCCTGGTAACCACAAAGTAAATATAAGCGTAAAATCTCTTATTTTGGAAGAAAAAGGCCAGGCAATTATTTATCCATTGTTTTGGATGAGAAGCTTGTATTGAAAACAAAACAATTTCATCAAACCATCATCAAAATTAAAATGATGCTGAATCTTTAATTGTGGCAAAAATGATAATAATAGAAATATCCAAAAGCTGATGATTGTTTCCCCGAATACCAGCTGGTTAAAGGGTTCAGTTTAATGGGGGAAGGTCTTAGTCCGTTCATAAACTGAAAATAACCCCGGATTCTCTTAAGTTTGGCCCCCATAAAAAATCAATGTAATATCACCAGAAATATGTCGTCTTTAAATAAAAACAATCGATGAAAACCTTTACACTTTTTATTCTTGTTGTATTACAGTCTACTTTTTTGTTTGCCCAGGACCAAAATTATGCAGAGTGGTATCTACATAGAGAAGATGTTGAAATTTTTGTAAAAGAAATTGGCGCGGAAAAAGATACAGTAATTGTAATCCATGGTGGTTTTGGTGCAAATCACAATTATATGATGGATGCCATTAAGGGTTTAGAAAATAAATTTCATTTCGTTTTGTATGACCAAAGAGGTTCTTTATTATCTCCTACAAAGAAAGAAAATCTCACTTTTCAAAAAAATGTGGGTGACCTATATGCATTAATAAAGGCATTAGAATTGAGAAAAGTCAAACTTTTCTGTCACTCTATGGGAACTTTAATTGGCATGGAATTTACCAAGCAACATCCAAATTTAGTGACAAATTTAGTTCTTGCAGGAGCCCTTATTCCGAGTTCTGATAGTTTACAAAGCGTTTTTTCCGATAGACAGAATAACCAGGTTAACTTTTTAAACTCAAGAAAAGAAGTTCAAAAATTTACTCAGCCCTATAAAGATAAAGGGATTGACAGTATAAAATCGATTCAGGACATTGGAAAGTCAATGTTGACGCATAAAGACTTAACGGATTATTGGAGATTGAGATTTGCCGCAGTCAACATCTATGACTTAACGAAAAGTAATCTGTTAAAAGGAGGCAGGGCATATTATAACCCAGATGCCTCTGTGATGTCAGAGACGTTTAATTGGGATTACGATTACAGAAGCGTTATGAACGAAAAAACTAAAACTACAGTCATAAACGGAGCATTCGATTTTTTTGATTTCGATGGTAAAACATATAGAACTCTTATTGAAGGATATCCGAACATTCACCTGAATATTATACCTGATGCAGGTCACAATGCTTGGATAGATAAGCCAAAGTTATTTGAAAAATACTTAATACAAGGCTTAGAATAAGAAGCTCGCCAGGCAGCATCAACATACGAAGGAGGTGGAAGATGCTGAAAAGTTAGACGAGAGGAATAAGTAAACTTTTCAACCCTGAAAATGCAGAACTTTGAAATCCGGGATGACACACAGCCAATACAAGCCCATTAAATATTATATCAAACCTTACAGTCGCTATTGGTGTGCTCTTTATTAGAAGAACCAACCTTGCAATTATCCCCAACTATTTCAGCTTTTTGAATTTTTTATCAGCCATCTTAAACTTTAATTAGCTTGACTGGCCTTATAAAAAGGTACAAGATTTCACTGTTTATCAGAATAAATAGCAATGCTCATCAAAGAATAATTGATGTCAACTGTGAAGGGTACAATTTTTTTGAATGCTTTTTTAGACTACCTGGAAGGGGAATAGAGCAATAATAAAGTTGGATTTAGGCTCAGAAGATTGTAAGTTTCAGTCTTAAATTTACTATCAATGGCAGTATACATCGTTATGGGGGTTTCTGGAGTTGGGAAGACCACAGTCGGAAAATTAATAGCCCAGCAGATGAATCTTCCTTTTTACGATGCTGATGATTACCATACCTCTGCGAATGTGATAAAAATGCAAGCAGGGACACCCTTGGAGGACAAAGATCGGGAAGAGTGGTTGAATATTCTTGCCAGAAGAATAAAAATGTGGCACCAAGAGGGTGGTTGTATTCTTGCCTGCTCGGCCTTGAAAGAAATTTACAGAAAACGACTTCAATCTATTCCTCAGGAGAAACTAGTCTGGATATATTTATTTTCTCCTTTTGAAGTAATAAAAGAGCGACTCATTCTTCGGAAAGGTCATTTTTTTAAGCCTGAATTACTTACTTCCCAATTCGAGACCTTAGAACCCCCCAATTATGGGATACATATTGATGCCGAGGCTCCTTTGGATAAAATTATACAACAAATTATGGGAAAATTAAATAATGAAACCTTACGGATTGGGGTTTATGGACTTGGCGTGATGGGCAAAAGCCTTGCTTTGAACTTGGCTTCAAGGAAGGTTAAAGTATCGGTTTTTAATCGGCATTTAAAAGGTTTGGAAGAGAATGTTGCAAAAGATTTTGCGGCCGGACATATTAAGGATTATACCTTTGAAGGATTTGATGACCCTGAAAAGTTCGTTGCTTCTTTGCCACGCCCTCGTAATATTATCCTGATGGTAAATGCTGGAAAAATTGTAGATATCGTTATAGAGAATCTTCTTCCCTATCTGGAAAAGGAGGATTTAATTATTGATGGAGGGAACTCTCATTTTAAAGATAGCGAGAGACGTGAAAAACTTTTAAAGGAAAAAGGCATCCTGTTTTTGGGAACAGGGATTTCCGGTGGTGAGCAAGGTGCTTTAAAGGGGCCTTCCATAATGCCTGGAGGTGAAGCTAAAGCTTATAATCGAATTGGGGGAATTTTGGAAATGATTGCGGCGAAGGATAAAAATGGTAAACCTTGTTGTACTTATATTGGTCCGGGGGGAGCTGGTCATTTTGTAAAAATGATCCATAACGGAATTGAATATGCTGAAATGCAGTTTATTGCTGAATTGTATCATTTTATGAAATTTTCCCTTCAACTGGATCAGGAAAGAATTGCTGATATCTTTGATAATTGGAATAAAGATATGCGATCTTACTTGTTGGAAATTTCCATTGGAATTTTAAGGCAAAAAGAGAATGATGAATTTCTTCTGGACAAAATTTTAGATGCAGCAAAACAAAAAGGAACAGGGGGATGGTCCACTGAGGCAGCATTGGATTTAGGCGTGTCTTTGGACACAATAACCGCTTCAGTGATGGCTAGAATAATTTCGAGTAAAAAGGATCAACGAGTGGTTGCATCGAGTGTGTATAAAACAGCCCCAGATAATGAGGAATTTGAAAAAATTGAAACTAATCTTTACCAAGCTTTTAAAGCTGAACAAATAATCAATCATGCTATAGGTTTTGAAATGCTCAAAACAGCCTCTGAGGAATACTCCTGGAACCTTAATCTTTCTGAGATTTCCCGCATTTGGACCAACGGATGTATTATCAGATCTGGTTTAATGGAAGATTTAATAATATCTTTTCGTGAAAATGAAGAAGCACATTTGCTACTTCATCCAAAAATTGTCGATTTCATGAAAAATGCCCGGCATGAATTGATCCTTGTTACCACTCAGGCATTAAAAGCAGGAGTTCCGATGCCGGGAATGTCTGCTGCACTCAATTATTTTTTAAGTTTTACCTCTGCACAAAGCTCAGCCAATATGATTCAGGCACAGCGGGATTATTTCGGGGCTCACACCTACGAGCGTTTGGACAAAGCCAGAGGAGAATTTTTTCATACTAAATGGTAAAAATTTAATTAATGGATATACAATTACTCCTGGCGGTTTTCATAGGTATCGCACTTCTACTTTTTTTAATTTTAAAATTAAAGATCCAGGCATTTCTGGCATTGCTCTTAGTTTGTTTAGCTGTTGGAATTATTGCTGGTATGCCAGCTTCAGATATTTTAAGTAGTATTCAGGAGGGAATGGGGAGTACCTTAGGCTTTGTAGCAACTGTGGTTGGTCTAGGTGCTTTATTTGGAGCTATTCTTGAGCATTCTGGTGGAGCCCAATCTCTTGCTGCTTATATGCTGAAGAAAACCGGAGATAAGAAGTCCCCCTGGGCTATGATGCTAACCGGATTTGTAGTGGCTATTCCAGTGTTTTTTGATGTGGCATTTATTATCCTGGTACCGGTAACATATGCCCTTAGCAGGCGAACCGGAAAGTCCTTATTGTTATATGCTTTACCATTACTGGCAGGTCTTGCTATAACTCATGCTTTTATTCCGCCTACCCCGGGACCCATCGCCGTGGCCGATATTCTGGGGGTGGAGCTGGGTTGGGTAATTGTTTTTGGAATCCTTACAGGAATTCCTACCGCAATAATTAGCGGACCTTTATTTGCTAGGTTTATTGCAAGAAAAATTCATGTAGAAGCGAAAGTTTTTGACGAAAAGAAAGGGGAAATATCTAATGTGCCTTCGCCAGGAATGATTTTGTGGATTATTATAACGCCAATTTTACTCATTGTACTAAACACTTTGGTGAATAGCCCTTTCTTTGGTGAATCTGCTATTCCAGATCTTATTTTATATATTATCGAATTGGTTGGGCATCCCTTCTCAGCTTTAATTATTGCAAATCTTATAGCTTGGTATTTCCTAGGGGTGAATAGGGGGATGACAAGGCACTATCTTTTAAAAATTTCTACCAGATCCTTTCAGGCAGCAGGGGTCATAATTCTCTTAACGGGTGCTGGTGGGGCATTTAAACAGGTACTAGTTGATACAGGGGCTGGAGAAATGATTGCAGAAGCTTTAAATAATACATTTTTTAATCCATTGGTTTTTGGCTTTGTGGTTTCAGCTCTAATACGAATCTTACAGGGATCTTCAACGGTAGCCATGATAACTGCAGCCGGGATCACGGCACCTGTTTTGGTAGGTGCAGATTTATCGCAAGCTCAAATTGCTCTTTTGGTAATCGCTATTGCCTCTGGTGCAAGTATTCTTTCTCATGTAAATGACAGTGGATTTTGGCTGGTAGGTCAGTATCTTGGTTTAACTGAAAAGCAGACCTTTAAGTCCTGGACTGTCATGACTAGTTTAATTGCAATTACCGGATTCGTTACTTCCCTTTGTTTTTGGTATTTAATATAAATCGTGAAGGGCGTTTTATGTTCCTAAAACCTGGTATATTTAGCTACTCATTCTATAAACGGCGAAGTAATAAATATAAATCGTTGAAAGTCTAATATCTCCATTTGTTGGCTAATGCTACCAGGCTTAGCATGACTGGTACTTCCACCAGAACACCAACCACTGTTACCAGAGCTGCCGGACTTTGAAGTCCGAATAAAGCGATGGCGACTGCGACAGCCAATTCGAAAAAATTACTTGTTCCTATCATAGAGGCGGGAGAGCATATGGCATGAGGTAATTTTAGCTTTCTGCCACTAAACCAAGTAAGAAAAAATATAAAATAGGATTGGATTATAAGCGGAATAGCAATGAGTAAGATGATTATTGGATTATTTAAAATATTAGGACCCTGAAAAGCAAATAGTAAAACCAGGGTTAGCAAAAGTGCCAATATACTCACAGGTTTTAATTTCGGTAAAAAATAATTTTTAAACCATTCATCGCCATGTTTTCTTATGAGTTTTTTATTGGTAAAAACCCCTGCTATCAGGGGAATTACAACAAAAATTAAAATAGAGGCCAACAAGGTATTATAGGGAATTTCGACATCGGTTATCCCTAATAAGAGTCCTACCAGGGGTACAAATGCTATTAAAATAATCAAATCGTTAACCGATACCTGCACCAAGGTATAATTGGGATCTCCATCTGTTAAATAAGACCAGACAAAAACCATGGCTGTACAGGGCGCGACACCCAGGAGAATTGCTCCTGCAATATATTCTCCAGCCATTTCGGGTTCAATCCAGGCAGAATACAGGTGTTCAAAGAATATCCAGGCAAAAAAGGCCATAGTAAATGGTTTGATCAACCAATTAACTATTAAGGTTAGGATTAGGCCTTTTGGAGCTTTACTAACATCTTTGATACTGCTAAAATCAATTTGAAGCATCATTGGGTAGATCATTAACCAGATGAGGATGGCGATTGGAATATTTACATTGTAAAGCTCCACATCAGCTAAAACCTGCATCTTGTCGCCTAATAGATGGCCAATTAATATTCCGGTCCCAATACAAAGGGCAACCCACAGGCTTAGGTAGCGCTCAAAGAAAGGGATTTGTTTTTTAGTTTGAGGCATCTTCTTTAATTTTTGAAAAGACATAGAATAATTCAGTAGCAATTTGAAGGCTGCGCTCTCGGTATTTATCTTTTTCTTGCGGGGTGCCGTCAAAAGATTTAGGATCCTCATAGGTAATCGGAACCCGTTTTTCTGCTCCAGGAATAAAGGGACAGCCTTTATCAGCTTGGGAGCAGGTCATGATTGCTGCAAAATAGGAAACTGGATTAAAATTATGATCATATGTTTTCGAAAAACCGATTACTGGATGGGAATTGGGAGCGAATTTAATTGCATAAACTGGATTCTTCTCCAGAGAAATCTGAGAAATGCTAAACCCTTGTTCTGCCAGGGTCTGACAAACGCCCGGAAACATAGCGGTAGCTTCGGTTCCGCCAGAGTAGCAGCTTAGCCTCTCAATATTAAAATAACTACCCATTACCTGGGCCCATATTTGAGTTAAATGGCTTCTTCTGGAATTATGTGTGCAGATAAAATTTAATCGAATTTCCTCATTGTTTTTGGTTTTACAATCTATGAATTCAATAAGGGGAGCTAATTCTGCTTTTCTGGAATATGGAATTGTTTTTAAATCCAATGATTCTATTGTGTCTCTGATTTTTCTGAAAATCATAATATATATTTATTTGCAAGAGAAGAAACTGTTAGGATCATAGCTGTCAAAAAATTGTGTGAACTTATCTTTGATTTGTTGCCATTTTTCCGGATTTATACAATAGTTAACCGAAACCCCTTCCACTGTTCCCCGAATGATTCCAAGGTTTTTCAATTCTTTTAGGTGCTGGCTGATGGTGGCTTGGGCCAAGCCTAATTCCTCCACCAGGTGTGTGTTACAGCAGGTATCGGCCCTCAGTAAATATTGGAGAATAGCTATACGTGCCGGATGTGCGAATACTTTGGCATAGGTAGCTAATTCATTTTGAGTGGTGGAAAATAAATCTGATTTTGTAACTCCCATATCAATTATGATTATTTTTTAACAGCAATTACTTTGCGGAGCACAGCAGTTGGAATTGGTAGTTTCATTGAAGGTATTAACTAACTTCTCGGCAGGTATTCCGCAGTTATCTTTAGCCAGACAATCGGTTTGCTTTGTTGTGAGTAAAAAGTTGGTGCCATTGAAATCCAAACTGAATTTTTCAATTGTCTGCCCCTGATATTCTACTTCAATTTCCAGGTCGTCTATATTTAATGTGCGTTGAGAAAGTTCAATAATATGCATTAATTTTTCTGGATGTAAGCGGTGGTCATAATCGTTGGCATTCCATAGTTGAAAATTCACCACTTCTTCTTTTCGGACGGTACCCCCACAATCAATAAAATGTTTGGTGATTTTTCCAACTTCGGTAACATGAAAGTGTTTTGGGACCAAATCTCCATTGGGTAGTTGAAATGCAATCTGTTCAAGGCTTTTCAGTGCTTGTTTTATTTGAGATAGTTTCATAAACAGGTCTTTAAGATTAAAATTTAATATTGCAATATTACGATTAATATTGAATTAATGAAAAATAAAATGGAAATTTTGAGAGTTTAATTTAGTACTAACCGCAATTCCAAATGATGGAAATAGAATATCCTCACTTAATGTTACGTTAAGACCTTGATATAGAATTTCCTTTGTTTATTCTGTTAAAGTAAGATAGATCAGGGTAAAAGTTTATTCATTCTTCAAAATTAAAGGGTATTAATTTGGAAATATTTAGAATTGTGCGTTAAACTCAGCATAAATTGTTTTTAACTTAGGCTTGAACCCATAATTTTACTTCTGAATTAACACCTAAAAAATTATAATTATGGCTTCCTATTTGAATGAGAATGAAATCAAAGCTTCCTTGAGGCAACTTGTAAAACAATACATTGAAGAGTGTGAAAATTGCGGGAGTCTTCCGGAAGAATTTATCAGCCTTATTAAACATAATTTCCTGGCGAAATATGTCTATTATAATAAGGAGAAAAAACATATTGAAATAGGTATTGATGAATCTTATTCTCCAGAGACTTATCCTGAAATAAAGGTTTATAAATTTCCTGTTCATAAGGCTTCGGAATGGCTGGATAAATCATTTAGGAATACACAGAGTGATATGGAGTTCTATGGAAAACTTTTAAACCGAAATGAGATTTTAAGCTCTTCGGAGGTCATTCTAATGAGTAGATAAGAACAATGCTGCCTAACAAAAAGCGATTTTAAACCCTACTTTGAAATCGCTTTTTTTATTTTTATTATATGAATATTGAAATTTCACGAATTTACCAAAACAAAGATATGTCAGGCGCTATTAGAATTTTGGTAGATAGACTGTGGCCACGAGGGATTTCAAAAGAAAAAGCCGATTTAGCTTTCTGGTTTAAGGAGTGGGCCCCTAGCAATAATTTGCGCAAAGAATTTCACCAGAAACAAATTTCCTGGAGTGAATTCAGGAAAAAATATGAGCATGAATTATCAGAGAAAAAGGAAATGATTCAGAAGGACCTTGAAGAATTAGATAAGCGAAAAACCTTTTTACTCTTATTCGGCGCTAAAGATGAAGAAAGGAATCATGCTGTTTTGCTCAAAGGGTATCTTGAAAATCTATAAACTAGGCTTTCTTTTTATTGACCAAATCTTCCATAATCATTTTAGCATGAACCCTTGAGTTTTCTATAAACCATTTATGGGTTTCTATTCCTCCACAAATAACACCAGCAAGGTAAATACCTTTCACATTGGTTTCCATAGTCAGGTCATTGTATTGAGGTATTTTTTTTTGGTCATCCGATAGTTTAATTCCCATTTTTCTCAGGAATTCAAAATTTGGTCTGTAGCCGGTTAATAGTAAGACAAAATCATTTTCAAGAGTAATTTCTCCATTAGGAGTGCTGATTACCACTTCCTTATCCTTAATTTCCATAAGCTGTGAGTTGTAAAAAGCCTTTATACTACCTTCATTAATCCGGTTGATGATATCTGGACGGACCCAGTATTTCACCCGTTCGCCAATATCTTTTTTTCGAATAATCATACTTACCTCACCTCCTTTACGGTAAATTTCTAAGGCAGCATCAACAGCCGAATTACTTGCTCCTACCACAACGGTTTTCTGAGTCGCGTAAAAGTGTGGATCTCGGTAATAATGCGCTACTTTTGGTAGGTTTTCCCCCGGAATGTGGAGGTAATTGGGAATGTCGTAGAAACCAGTAGCTACAACGACATTTCTCGCCTTGTAAGTCTGTTTTTCTGTATAGACAAAATGTGAATCCTCTTCGGGACTATCTACCGAAATCACTTTTTCAAACAGATTGATATGGAGTTTATTGGAGGTGGTAATTCGCCTATAATATTCTAGAGCTTCTGCTTTAACCGGTTTTGGATTATTACTGATAAAGGGAATATTGTCAAGCTCTAATTTTTCAGAGGTAGAAAAAAAAGTCATTTTGGTAGGGTAGTGGTAAAGTGAATTTACGAGGCATCCCTTTTCTAAAATTAGATAGGATAGCTTTTTTTTCTGGGCTTCAAGACCACAGGCAATCCCTATAGGGCCTCCGCCAATAATGATCACATCAAAAATTTCCTCAGGAGTTTGCAATTAATTTTAGATTTTTAATAGTTTCAATTTGATTTTTAGCCTTAAACACAAAACTTCCGGCAACCAAAACATCCGCTCCTGCTTCAATTAATCGTGCAGCATTTTTATCGGTTACACCGCCATCGATTTCAATAAGAGTGGTTGCGTTATGGGTGATGATTATTTCTTTTAATCGCTGGACCTTTTTATAGGTGTTTTCAATAAAGCTTTGTCCTCCAAATCCAGGATTAACACTCATCAAACAAACCAGATCTATGTCTTGGATCACATCCTGTAATAAATCTACACTGGTATGAGGATTGATGGCTACTCCCGCTTTCATTCCTTCTGCCTTAATGGCTTGAAGAGTTCGATGCAAATGTGTGCAGGCTTCATAATGTACAGTTAGGTTGTCGGCTCCCAGTTTTGCGAATTCACTGATGTAACGGTCTGGATCTACGATCATTAAATGAACATCGATAGTTTTCTGAGCGTGTTCGTTGATCGTTTTTAATACCGGCATTCCGTAGGAAATATTAGGAACGAAAACACCATCCATAATATCTATGTGAAACCAGTCGGCATCACTCTGGTTAACCATTTCAATGTCACGTTGAAGATTGCCAAAATCGGCTGCTAGAATAGATGGGGCGATAAGTTTTGTTGTCATAAGTGTTGTGCTGTAAATATGCCCACAAAAATAACAAGATTATACGTAATTGATGCCTTCTGTAAATTTATTTAGGTTGGACTTTTCTGAACTCTGATTGGAAAGTTTTCAAAGACTAATTTGTTCTGTAGGGTCAGGCCCCAATAGTAAACGGGATAATTCTCAGAATAAAATCATGGAAAAACCCCGGTTCATCAGGCCGGGGTCATTCATCAATCAAAAAACGAACAGTTATATTTGTAACCGGTAATCAGCCGGTATTAACTGTTGTCATCTTAAATATCTTATCCCAAATAAGTTTTCAGGATCTTACTTCTTGAGGTGTGTTTTAATCTTCTAATTGCCTTTTCTTTAATCTGTCTAACCCTCTCGCGTGTAAGATCAAAAGTTTCGCCAATTTCTTCGAGAGTCATTGGGTGTTGATCTCCCAATCCAAAGTATAGGCGAATAACATCAGCCTCACGAGGGGTAAGTGTCTCTAAAGCGCGCTCGATCTCTGTTCTTAATGATTCATGAAGAAGTTCTTTATCAGGATTTGGAGATTCCCCAGAACGTAAAACATCGTAGAGGTTAGAATCTTCACCCTCTACCAAAGGAGCATCCATAGAGACATGACGGCCAGAATTTTTCATTGACTCTTTAACGTCATTAATGGTCATGTCCAGCTCTTTTGCAATTTCCTCAGCACTTGGTGGGCGCTCATGAGATTGCTCTAAGAAAGCAAAAGTTTTGTTGATTTTGTTAATAGAACCAATTTTGTTCAGTGGTAAACGAACAATACGAGATTGTTCAGCCAGTGCCTGAAGAATAGACTGGCGAATCCACCAAACGGCATATGAAATAAATTTAAACCCCCGTGTTTCGTCAAAACGTTTCGCCGCTTTAATCAATCCTAAATTTCCTTCATTAATAAGGTCGGGTAGGGTTAGACCCTGATTTTGATATTGTTTTGCCACAGATACAACAAACCGAAGATTCGCTTTTGTTAATTTCTCCAAGGCACGGTCATCACCCGCTTTAATTCGTTGTGCTAATTCTACCTCTTCATCGGCAGTAATCAAATCAACTTTTCCAATTTCTTGCAAATACTTATCCAGCGAAGCAGTTTCACGATTTGTTACCTGCTTCGTAATCTTAAGTTGTCTCATCTATCGTCTCCTTGGATTTTAATTGTGAATAGCTCTTGTATTAGTTTATACGCAAAGGGTAGTCGAAATGTTACAAGGAACCTTAAATAATTAGATTGGATTTTTTAAATAGACCTTGGTTTAAGATTTCTTAAGGTATATAAATATCAATGGGAATGAGCTTTCCACGGCAATCTCAAAATAAATTAATATAAATATAAAACCCGAGAAATTACTTCCCGGGTTCCTAATAAAGTTTAATACTTAGTATTAGTCATTATCTCTACGATTTCTATTGTCTCTGCCGCGGCGATCATCGCGACCACGGTTATCTCTAGATCCGCGGTTATCACGACCTCTGTCGTTACGATCATTGTCTCTTGGTGGTCGTGACTGATAACCTTCGGGTTTTTCAAGTAAAGCCTTGCGAGAAACCTTTTCCTTTCTGGTCTTAGGGTCTACTCCGAAGTACTTAACATCTATTATATCACCAAGGTTTACAATATCTGTAACATTATCAGTTCGTTCCCAGGCCAATTCAGAAATATGAAGCAGTACTTCATTGCCCGGAGCGTCAAGGTATTCTACTACAGCTCCGAAATCAAGAACCTTGATTACCTTCACTTTATAAGTAGCTCCTTTTTCTGGCTTAAAGGTGATAGAATCTATTTTTGCCAGGACCTTATCGATGCCCTCTTGATCGGTTCCCAGAATTTCAACAATTCCTTCTTCAGTCTCAGGATCTTCGTTGATTACAATTTCCGTTCCGGTGGTTTTCTGAAGTTCCTGAATTACTTTTCCTCCAGGACCAATTAATCCACCAATAAATTCATTTGGAATTCTTCTGGTGATAATCTTTGGAGCATGTGCTTTAACATTTTCACTTGGAGCAGAAATGGTCTCAGTAAGTTTTTCGAGAATATGAAGTCTACCTGCCCGAGCTTGTTTTAGCGCTTTAACTAAAATTTCGTAGGGTAACCCTTTTACTTTAATATCCATCTGGCAGGCGGTGATTCCGTCAGCCGTTCCAGTTACTTTAAAGTCCATATCTCCCAGATGATCTTCATCACCAAGAATGTCTGAAAGAACAGCATGGCGTTCCCCATCTGATATGAGCCCCATGGCGATACCAGAAACTGGTTTTTTCATTTGAATACCAGCATCCATCATTGCCATTGTACCTGCGCAAACCGTAGCCATTGAAGAAGAACCATTAGATTCTAACACCTCAGAAACTATTCTTACAGTATATGGGTTATTTTCAGGAATCATTCCTTTTAAGGCACGTTGTGCCAGGTTTCCGTGTCCAATTTCTCTTCTGGAAGTCCCTCTTATAGGGTAGGCTTCACCAGTACAAAAAGGTGGAAAATTGTAATGCAGGTAGAATTTTTCTTCTCCCTGGTGTGTAGGCATATCAATTGTATTGGCTTCTCTGGAAGTTCCTAAAGTAACCGTTGCTAAGGCCTGGGTTTCCCCACGGGTGAAAATAGCCGAACCATGGACCGATGGTAAATAATCGATTTCACACCAAATAGGTCTGATTTCATCAGTTTTCCTTCCATCCAATCTTACACCTTCGGCAAGGGTAAGTTCTCTTACCGCTTCTTTCTCGGTTTTATTGAGATACTTTTTGATTAATTTCTCGTTCTCCTCCAATTCCTCTTCGGAAAATAAGGCCAAAACATCCTCCTTTAATGCTGAAAATGCCTCACTGCGCTCTTTTTTGCCATGACCGCCTTTAGCGATGTCATATATTTTCTGATAGGCGGCCTCATGGACCTTTTTCTCTATGTCTTCTTTTTCTTCAGCAGTAGCATATTCCCTAACTGGTTTTTTGCCAAAAGCTTCAGCTAAACGCAATTGTGCGTCTACTTGTTCTTTAATGTGTTCGTGAGCGAATTGGATGGCTTCTGCCATTTCTTCTTCTGAAATCTCTTTCATTTCTCCCTCAACCATCATCACAGAGTCTTTAGAAGCACCGATAATCATATCGATGTCTGATTCCAGTAACTGGCTGCGACTTGGGTTGATGACGAACTCACCGTTTATTCTTCCGACACGGGCTTCAGAGATAGCGGTTTCAAATGGAATATCTGAAAGTTGGATTGCTGCAGAAGCAGCAAGTCCTGCCAAGGCATCAGGCATAACTTCTTCGTCGTGGGACATCAGCTGAATCATCACCTGTGTCTCCGTTCTATAATCAGATGGAAATAAGGGCCGTAAAACACGGTCAACAATTCTCATTGTCAAAATTTCACCATCACTAGGTCTTGCTTCTCTTTTGAAAAAGCCTCCGGGATAACGTCCGGCAGCAGCAAATTTTTCACGGTAATCAACGGTTAGCGGAAAGAAATCCAGACTGCTTTCCTTATAAGAAGATACAACGGTACAAAGCAGCATCGCTTTTCCCATTTGCACAACAACAGAGCCGTGGGCTTGTTTAGCTAATTTTCCGGTTTCGATTGAGATCTCTCTGCCATCTCCAAGATCGATAACCTCTTTAAATGTTTGTGGAATCATAATAAAAATTTCAAATCAGGCCGTAGTCTTAAGGCCTGTGTTAAACAATGGTCTCCGTCTTTCAGGACGGTCTGGTTGTGTTGTTGTGTGTAGTTGTTGCAGACCAATGAAAAACTACCTTTCGTTCCCGACAAGGTTGGAACTACAGGGTGACAATTTAAGGCAATATACAAATTGCTTCTATATAAAAAGAGGGGGCGTGAAGCCCCCTCGAAATTTATTTTCTTAATCCTAATTCCTTAACGATAGCACGATATCTCATAATATCTTTCTTCATTAGGTAATCCAGCAGGCTTCTTCTCTTTCCTACTAACATTACAAGGGAACGCTCGGTATTATAATCCTGACGATTCTTCTTGAGGTGTTCTGAAAGGTGAGAAATTCTGTAAGTAAACAATGCAATCTGACCTTCAGTGGAACCGGTGTCATTCTTACCCTTTCCATACTTTTCGAAAATCTCCTGCTTTTTTTCTTTTGCTAAATACATTCCAATATTTATTTAAATGATTTTTATGTACTGACAGTTTTTCTGTCAAGCGGCAAATATACTATTTTCCTCAGATAAAGTGGATTAAAACTCCGTTTTATTTTCTTACTGGTTGATTTTGAATAAGATCAAGGTAAAGATTGACTTTGTTTTTTAGTTCTGAACGTTTGACAATGAAATCCAGGAAACCATGTTCTTTAACAAATTCAGCGGTTTGAAAATCATCTGGAAGGTCTTTACCCGTAGTATCTTTTACCACACGTGGACCAGCAAATCCTATAAGGGCACCTGGTTCAGATATATTAATATCACCGAGCATGGCGAAGGAGGCTGTGGTACCTCCAGTAGTCGGATCGGTACATAAGGAGATATATGGTATTTTAGCTTCAGCAAGTTGGGCTAGTTTTACCGAAGTTTTGGCAAGTTGCATTAAAGATAATGCTGCTTCCATCATTCGCGCACCTCCAGATTTGGAAATGATCATAAAAGGAATATTGTGCTTCAGGGAATATTCAGCTCCCCGGGCAATTTTTTCTCCTACAACCGAACCCATAGAACCGCCAATAAAACTAAAATCCATACAGGCTACTACCAATTCTTTGCCTTTTGATTTTCCCACTGCCGTTCGCACGGCATCTTTAAGCCCGGTTTTTTCTTCGGCAGCTTTTAATCTATCCGTATATTTTTTGGTATCCTTAAAATCCAGTGGATCTTTAGAAGATATATTCTTGTCGAGTTCCTTGAACTCATTATCATCAAAAAGTATTTTAAAATACTCCTTGCTCCCTATCCTAACATGGTAGCCGTCCTCTGGACTCACATAGAAATTGCTTTCCAATTGTTCGGCATCCACGATCTTTCCTGTTGGAGATTTGTACCATAAACCTTTAGGAACGTCTTTTTTATGTTCGGTAGGGGTTTGAATTCCTTTTTGTGTTCTTTTAAACCAAGCCATTTTTTTCAGGTTTCAGGGATTGAACTTTTCCGGAAACTACTCCGGAGACTGAGGTTTTATTTTAAATAAAAAACAGCTGGAATAAATGTTCCAGCTGTTTTTGCCTTTTAATCTAAAGGGTATTAACGTTATTAAGGTCTTCAAATGCCTTTTTAAGACGAGCTTTGAAGGTTAATTCACCTTCACGAAGCCATTTTCTTGGGTCATAATATTTTTTGTTTGGAACATCATCTCCCTCTGGATTACCTATTTGCGTGGCAAGGAAGTCTTTTTTGCTTCCCATATAATCCCGTATTCCTTCCAGATAAGCATATTGAAGATCGGTGTCGATATTCATTTTGATTACCCCATAGCCAATGGACTCCTTGATCTCTTCAACGGTAGAACCACTACCTCCGTGAAATACGAAATCAATGTGGTTTTCACCTAGGCCGTAATTTTTGGTAATATATTCCTGGGAGTTCTTAAGGATTTTGGGAGTAAGTTTGACATTGCCTGGTTTGTAAACCCCATGAACATTTCCAAAGGCAGCAGCCACTGTAAACTGATCACTCACTTTGCTTAGCTCTTCATATGCATAGGCTACCTCTTCAGGCTGGGTATAAAGTTTTGAAGAATCGACATCAGTATTGTCAACTCCGTCTTCCTCTCCACCAGTGATACCAAGCTCAATTTCCAGAGTCATTCCCATTTTACTCATTCTTTCAAGATACTTCTTGCTAATCTCCATATTCTCTTCCAGAGATTCTTCTGAAAGATCAATCATATGTGAGCTATATAATGGTTTTCCGAATTGTTCATAGTGTTTTTCACTGGCATCAAGAAGCCCGTCAATCCATGGAAGTAATTTCTTGGCGCAATGGTCGGTATGCATGATAACAGGTACTCCATATAATTCTGCCAGTTCATGAACATGTTTTGCTCCTGCCACTGCACCTGCGATGGCGGCCTTTTCATTTTCATTGGAAAGTCCTTTTCCTGCATTGAACTGTGCTCCTCCGTTTGAAAATTGGATGATAACGGGTGAATTTAATTCTGCGGCGGTTTCCAATACAGCATTAATACTGCTGGAACCTATAACATTTATAGCGGGAAGGGCAAATCCTTTTTCCTTAGCAAGTTTAAATATTTCCTGTACTTCTTTTCCTGTGGCTACGCCTGGTTTAATGTTGTGACTCATAATTTAATTGAATTTGGCTTACAAAAATAAGAAAATTAAATGGCTTAGAAAGGATAATTAATACCCACATTATAAACTGCATGGTTGAAGTTATAATCTTTAAACCAACGGTTTCCTAAATCGCGGGCGGGGTCGTAGGTTTTGAAACCTATGTCAAATCTTAAAACAAAAAAGTTAAAATCATACCTTAACCCAAAACCGGAGCCTACGGCAATATTCTTTAAATCGGAAAAAGAGGTAAAGGTAGCCTCGTCATTTTCAACGATGTCCAAAACATTCCAAATGTTTCCAACATCAATAAAAACAGCCGAATGTAAAGATCCGAAAAGATTGTATCGGTATTCGAGATTCAGTGCAAGCTTCATATTGGCCTCATTGAATTCATTGCGGCCACCGGTACTTCCCGGTCCTAGGTCATAAGCCTGCCACGCCCTGTTATCATTAGGTCCTCCTGCAAAGAAGCTTCGGGCGAATGGAATGCTGTTAGCATTTCCATAGGGAATGGCAATGCCCCCGAAGGCACGTAATGCAAAAATATTTTCTCTGCCAAGATCCCAGTGTTTTATAAAATCAATTTCTGTCTTGGCATATTGAGAGAAGTTTACTCCGAGAATTTTGTAATTTCCGTTTTCGTTTTCATCCAGCCCTGCCAGATTAGAGAAAAGGGATAAAAAATTGCCCGCAGTTTCTATTTTAAACCTGAACCTGGTAAACTCCTGATCGTATAGATTTTCTTTGGTATTCCATAGATAAGTAAAATTAGTCGCGAAAATCAGGTTGTTTTCTGTTAGCCGATTTTTTCGCTCTTTTACATAATTCGCTACCTGGCGTTGATCTTCGTTTAATCCTGTAGTTGGCCCATCCTCTGACTCGATATCCTCAAGAAAATTTTCTGCCCCCTGAGGTATGGTTAGACGGCCCTCATCATCCAGATAATCAGGACTTGTTACCACATTAGGTGCCTGAACAATGTCATTAAGTTCACTATAGGAGTTTCTGTAGACATTAAAATAATTATCAGTATTCAAATTTCTTACATATTGAATATTAACCAGGTCGAGCCTATTGGATAATTGGCGCGATGGCGTCCAACGATACTCCATGGCCCCTGATAGATTTCTTTTGTCCAACCCAATATTAGATTGTGTACTTACCCCTAGGCTTAGGGTGGTAAAGGGGGACATGTACTTGGGAATAATCTTTTCGGTATCTACTGGAAGAAAAATCCGAGGGAAACTTAAATTGAGGTCAGCTCCGATTTCAGATATATCAAAGAAGCGGTCCTTATCACTACTTGCTGCGGCATCGGTGGATGAACCAATACTTCCTCTTCCTGAGATTTCCAGGTTTTCAGCTCCTCGAAAGATGTTTCTTATTAAAAGCGAACCACCAAATCCAATCCCGAATTCCTGGATGTTACTTTGTGAAATTTCAAAATCAAATCCCAAAGAATACTTCTGTTGCGGAGTAAGAAAGATATTTGCTACCAGATCGGTTCGGGTGCTATCCTCCGGATCTTCTGTGTATCTGATCGTAGGATATTTAAAATTCCGCAGTGAATTAATCCTGTTATAGGTTCGTGTACGCGCAATGTCACTATAGGTATTTCCAGGTCTTATAAAGATGGCATCGGTAATAGCCTCAGGTTTATAGCGTTGCTTTTCAAAGCTGTATATGTTATATCCTTCGTGTTGAATGCTGTCTGTAACCGGTTTAGATCTATTATCATAAGTATAGTCAGTAAAGACATTAACTTTGGTTACATCGTGAATTTTAAATGGTACCCTGGAAGTGGTGTCGTTCTCATTTGCTGGCCTGTTTTTTATAATAACCGCCGTATTAACCTTATAATTTGTGCCTACCGTATCAGCTTCAAAGCTTATGAACTCCTGGTCAAAATTGTAAACCCCGCTATTTCGAAAAAGGCGGGTGAGTCTGTCTCTTTCATCGTTGTAATCAAGAGTTCTGTATTGTACGTCCTCCTTTATGTGGGAATCTTGAACGTTAGCATCGTAAAGCGAATCCAGGACATGCGATGCTATTCGTTTGCTTATAGAATCAACTATATAGGGCGTTTGAGTCTTGACATAGTATTCCACACTTGCCCTTTTCTTTTTATCCTCCGAGGGAACAATCCGATAATCCGTTTCAACATTAAACCAACCATGATTCCAATACCAGGAGTCCAAACGCCGGACCGATTTTTCAGTTTCTTCTTTGCTTACTATTACAGGAGCCTCTCCGGTATTCTTTATCCATTCATTGAAATTCTTCCTGGAATGCAGAAACTTTTCAAACTGTTTGTAAGAAAGCAAATCTATGAGAAACTTTTTCTTTTTGGGATTGTTTAAATATTTTCGAGTGAGCACGGAATCTATATCCGGGCGCGCAAGATTGTAAAAATGAAGCCGTATTGGAATGCCTAATAACTTGGTATTAGGCTCTTGGTAGAGCTGATTATAGATTTGGGTTTCATTTATCTTCTCTCCATCAAGGTACACAATGTTCTCTGTTAACAAAGCCTGATCACTCTCTACGTGTTTAACAGCGTTACAGGAAATTAATAAAGACAGGAATAAGAAAAATAATGATATTTTTGCGAGAAACCGGTTCAAACAGTCGTTTTTAAGAAATCAAAAATACATTTTTTGTATGGTTAGTAAAAGCCAAATTAAGTTAATAAGAAGTCTTGCTCAAAAAAAGTATCGTCTTAAAAATGCGATGTTTATTGTTGAAGGAGAAAAAAGTATAGAAGAGTTTCTTTCTTCCCGGTTTGAGTTAGTAAGACTCTATACCACTACAGATTGTTTTGAAGAGGATGAGCTGAAAACAGAAATTATTTCGGAGGCAGAGCTTGGAAAGATAAGTCAATTAAAAAACCCTCAAACTGCATTAGCCATTTTTAAAATCCCAAAACAGGAAAGATGTAGGACCAAAGACCTGGTTCTTGCCTTGGACGGGGTCAGAGATCCCGGTAACCTGGGAACAATAATTCGTTTATGTGATTGGTTCGGAATCCAAAATCTAGTTTGTTCTAATGATACAGCAGATGCTTTTAACCCTAAGGTAGTGCAAGCCAGTATGGGCTCACTTACCCGGGTAAATGTGTGCTACAGGGATTTGAATGAATTCATCAACGAAAATACCAGTCTTTCCGTCTTTGGAGCTTTTATGGATGGAAAAAGTGTTTATCACAAAAGGCTTCCCTCTGAAGGAATATTAGTTATGGGCAATGAAGCCAATGGAATTTCCAAAAAAATTGAAAAATTGATTAACCAGAGGATTGGAATTCCTAGATTTGGCCCTACCCGAAAAACCGAAAGTCTGAATGTTGCCTCTGCCACGGCAATACTGCTGAGTGAGTTTAAACGAAAATCACTTACTGGAATGTAAAATTCAGAAATACAGCCCTTGTAGACATCTTTTCAATATTGTCCGTGTATACGCTATTCGAAGTATTATCTCTAATGAGCTCGTCATTAATAGCAAATACTCCTCTTATGGATGGTGAAAATTTAAAATAATATAAGTACAGATCAATCCCAAATCCAATTTCATAATAATATGAATTTGTGGTCATCCTGAATTGTCCAGCATAATTATCATCTGGATTGTTTTCATTGCTCGAGAGGTTTATTGAAGTTGAAACTCCTCCCACAACGAAGGGTTTGAAATTGTTGACCCGGTCAGTGGAGAATTTAAGTAAAAGGGGAATGTGAACATAAGTTGAGTTTATTTCCCTGTAAGTGTCCGGATCGGCTTTAGTAACCTGGAATCCCCTGGTATTGAAACTAACTCCCGGTTCAAGACGAAGGTCCAGGTTGTTTGAAAGCCTAAGATTCCCAACTAAGCCTACATTAAATCCCATATTGGTTTCTATGAGCCGATCTTTACCCGATGTTGGGCTTGGATCATATTCCTCATATTTAAATTTAAAATCATAGGAATTCAGCCCCAGGAAATATCCCCATGACCAACGTTGCCGATCAAAATTTTCATTATTAATAATCTTTTCCCCTGAAAATAACTGGGCGTGGGAAAGTGAAAAAGACAGCATGAAAAAGGCTAGCAGAAAAAATCTTCTCATAGTTTTATTTTGAACCCTTATAAATGGTTGCCACCCCGAAAGTTTGAGGCTGGTGTTCTACATTAGTAAACCCTATTTTCTTCAAAATATTGTTGAAGTTTTTTCCATAAGGGAATGATGCGGCGCTTTCGCTCAGATAGGAATAGGCATCCTTGTCTTTAGAAAAGGCCTTTCCTATTAGAGGTAGCACGTAAGCTGAATAAAATTTATATCCTTGTTTAAAAGGGAATTTTGTGGGCACCGATGTTTCGAGTACCACAAATATACCGCCTGGTTTTAGGACTCGGTAAATTTCAGCGAGTCCTTTATCGAGGGTTTCAAAATTTCTTACTCCAAAGGCAACGGTTATAGCATCAAAAGTATTATCCTCAAAAGGAAGTGCTTCACTGTCACCCTGAATCATCTCTATTCTGTGGTCCAGGTCTTTATCGCTGATTTTTTTTCGACCCACTTTTAACATGCCCTCGGAAAGGTCTAAGCCTACTATTCTCTCAGCTTTAATAGGAGCCATTTGTATGGCAAGGTCTCCTGTTCCGGTAGCAATATCAAGAATGCTTTTAGGATTTTGGGATGCCACCAGCGCGATGACTTTTTTTCTCCACTTTACATCGGTACCAAATGAAATCACGCGGTTTAGGCCATCGTAGTTCCCAGAGATGTTATCGAACATCTGTTCAACCTGCTTTTTCTTATTGAGTTTTGAATCACGATATGGTGTAACCTTTTTGCCCATTCAAATAATTTTTTCCAAAGATAAGTCTTATCAGCAAACTGCGTCTTACAGATTCTCAATTTGTTGAAGCCAAAGAGATTTTTGGATTGTGGAAAATAACGTACATTTGCTTTTCCTTACAATTTCAAGCAGTTATATGAAGATAATTATCGCCGGAGCGGGAGAAGTTGGCTTTCATTTGGCAAAATTACTTTCCTTTGAATCCCAGGATATTACCTTAATTGATACCAACCGGGATAATTTGATTTATGCTGACACTCATCTTGATATTAGAACTATAAAGGGGGATGCGACTTCAATTGCAATTTTAAAGGAGGCCCATGTCAAACATGTGGATATGCTTATTGGAGTTACTTCCAGTGAAGCCACCAATATAACTGCCTGTGTATTAGCAAAACAGTTAGGGGCGAAACGAACTATAGCCCGTATTTCCAATACCGAATTTCTTCATAATAAAGAAGAAATTGGTTTTTCTAAACTAGGAATTGATGAATTAATTTCTCCTGAGGCCATTGCAGCACGCGAGATCGAATTGCTCTTAAATCAGTCAGCTTTTAATGATAGTTATGAGTTTGAAGGCGGCGCACTTACAATGATAGGACTTAGCCTGTCCCGTCAGGCGCTTTTTGTAGGGAAAACGGTGAAAGAAGCAGCTGCAATTTTTCCTGAGTTAAACTTCGTACCTATTGCCATTCAACGGCTAGGTACTCAATACACTTTGATCCCGCGTGGAGATACAGAATTTAGAGAAGGAGATCAGGTGAATTTTGTCACCCTTAAAAAAGGAGTAGAAAACCTTTATAAACTAGCAGGAAAGGTAAAGCAGGATATCAAAAATGTAATGATATTGGGTGGAAGTAAGATTGGAAAAAAAACGGCTCGGGACCTATGTAACCAGAACTTCAATGTTAAGTTGATTGAACAGAATAAGACCAAGGCATATGATCTGGCCGATGAACTTCCCAAGGCCCTGGTGATTTATGGTGATGGTCGCAATGTGGAGTTACTTGAAGAAGAAAACATCTATGATATGGATGCTTTTATTGCCGTCACGGGTAATTCTGAAACCAATATCATGTCTTGTTTAGTAGCCAAATCTAAAATGGTAAAGAAAACCATCTCCCTGGTTGAAAATATGGATTACTATCAGCTAAGCCATTCTATAGGAATCGACACTCTAATTAATAAAAAACTTCTGGCTGCCAATAATATATTTCGCTATATCCGAAAAGGGGAAGTAGTGGCAATGACTAAGATAAACAACATGAATGCCGAACTCCTTGAGTTCATTGTAAAGCCTAACTCCCAGGTTTGTGATAAAAGAATAAAAAATCTCGACTTTCCCCGATCAGCCATTATTGGAGGGATCATTAGAAACGGAGAAGGAATTATTGCCCTGGGGGATTTTATGATTAAGGCCGGGGACCGCATCGTTGTATGTTGCCTTCCACGATCTATTAAAAAAGTTGAAAAACTCTTTTTATAATGCCAAGGCTTAATTACCAGATCATTTTTCACGTGATGGGGCTATTGCTTTTATGTAATGGAGCCTTCATGTTGCTAGCGGTATTGATAAGTTGGTTTTATCAAGATGGCGTTACTCTTGAGATTTCTTTGGCTGCCCTAATTACGTTGTTTGTTGGAGTTCTTTTAATGTTTAGTACTAAAGGCCACCGGAAGGAAGTCAAAAAACGGGAAGGGTATATCATTGTCACTTTCGGCTGGGTTTTTATGGCTCTTAGTGGAACCCTTCCATATTTAATAAGTGAGGCAATTCCCCAATTTCATAATGCATTCTTCGAAACGATGTCTGGCTATACCACAACGGGAGCGTCTATTTTGAATGACATCGAATCTATTCCGGATGGTATTTTATTTTGGAGGAGTTTAACCCATTGGATAGGTGGGATGGGGATCATAGTGCTTGCTATTGCAATACTCCCGCTATTAGGTATTGGAGGAATGCAGCTTTTTGCGGCTGAAGCCCCTGGTCCTAATGCTGACAAGCTAAAACCTCGAATTACCGATACTGCTAAACGCCTTTGGTTAATCTATGTGTCATACACAGTGGCTGAAACTATCCTGCTAAGACTTGCTGGGATGAGTTTCTTTGATGCAATTAATCATTCTTTAAGTACACTCTCCACGGGAGGGTTTTCCACAAAAAATATTAGCGTGGCTTATTGGAATGATCAGCCTTTAATTCAGTATATCATAATATTATTCATGATCCTGGCAGGTAGTAATTTCGTGCTCAGTTATTTTAGTTTTAAAGGCCGCATTCAAAAAGTTCTACATGATGATGAGTTCAAATGGTATATTCTTTTTATTGCTGTATTTACCTTACTTGCATCTGTTCTAATATATTTTGAAGCAGATATCACCCTTTCGCAGATAGATCATCCAATGGTATGGGGTGAAGCCGAAAGCGCTTTTAGACATGCCTTGTTCCAGGTCATTGCCATAATAACTACTACAGGATTCGTGACTGCGGATTATACGATGTGGACACCATTTTTAACAGTGGTATTTTTTGGTTTATTCTTTCTTGGGGGTTCTGCAGGGTCTACATCCGGCGGAGTGAAGGTGATGCGTCACATTATAATGATACGAAATGGCATGACTGAATTTAAACGTAGCCTTCATCCAAATGCGGTATTACCTGTCCGCTTTAATGGAAAGTCTGTTAGCCATGATATTGTTTTTAATATCCTTGGTTTCTTCATTCTCTATATGCTTGCTTTTATAATTGGATCAGTTGTTTTTGGTGGAATGGGTCTGGATTTTGCAACAGCTATTGGAGGTGCTGCTTCTTCTCTTGGTAATATAGGTCCGGCATTAGGAGCCTTAGGACCCGTTAACAATTTCGATATCTTGCCGATATTTGGAAAATATTGGAGTGCCTTTTTGATGTTAATTGGACGTCTAGAACTCTTTACAGTGCTGATAATCTTAACACCGTATTTCTGGCGTAATCATTAAAAAACCGGCTTGAAAATTCAAACCGGTTTAAAATTTATTCTGAAGATTTTAAAGTAGGCTAGGCCTCAACCAACACATTCTTAATGCGTTTTAAAGCTTCTTCGATCTGAGGTTCACTGGCGGCATAAGAAATTCTTATACAATCAGGGTTTCCAAATGCATCACCGGTAACAGTAGCAACTAAAGCCTCTTCTAGTAGGAACATTGAGAAATCAGTAGCATTTTCGATTTTATGTCCTTTTATCGTTTTTCCAAAGAAGTGAGAAATATTAGGGAAGACATAAAACGCTCCTTCCGGTTCGGTAGTCTTAAATCCTTCTATATCATTAAGTAAATCAATGATGATTTTTCTTCTTTTCTTGAAAGTATCTACCATATAATCAATTTTGCTCACTGGAGCTTCCAGCGCCGTGATCACTGCGCGTTGTGCAATACAATTCGCTCCGCTGGTTATTTGGCCCTGCATTTTATTACAGGCACGGGCTATCCATGCTGGTGCTCCAATGTAACCAATTCTCCATCCCGTCATAGCAAAGGCTTTTGAAACACCGTTAACGGTGATTACACGGTCATACATATCTTCAAATTGGGCCATGGAAGCATGATCACCGACGAAATTAATATGCTCGTATATTTCGTCACTAACTACAATTATATTAGGATGTTTAACCAGTACATCGGCAAGAGCTCTTAATTCATCTTTGCTGTAAACCATCCCGCTCGGATTGCATGGTGAGCTGTACCAAATCATTTTGGTTTTTGGAGTAATTGCTGCTTCCAGTTGTTCCGGTGTCATTTTGAAATTTGTGTCAACCGATGTTGCAACTTCAACCGGTACAGCTTCAGCAAGCTTAACGATTTCAGCATAGCTCACCCAATAAGGACAGGGTAGGATAACCTCGTCACCAGGATTAAGAAGTACCATGGCTGCATTAGCTAGGGATTGTTTTGCCCCGGTTGAAACTACGATCTGAGACCTATCATAAGTAAGATCGTTATCTCTTTTAAATTTCTGAATAATGGCATCTTTCAATTCCACATAACCATCTACAGGAGAGTAGCTGTTGTAATTGTCATTTATTGCTTGGATTGCTGCCTCTTTAATGAAATCGGGGGTGTTGAAATCCGGTTCTCCAAGGCTTAGTCCAATAATGTCTTTTCCTTCGGCTTTTAATTCACGCGCTTTTGCTGCCATTGCCAAAGTTTGAGAGGTTGCCAGGTTTTTAATCCTGTCGGAAAGTTGTTCTTGCATTTTTAAAAGGTTAAATTGATTATACTGAAATTGCAGGTTTAGCTCCCATTTCTTTTAAATGTGTAAAATGGGCGATTATTGCTGCGCGTGTGGTTTTGTATTCGTTGTATGGTAGACTGCATTCCTTAGCAGTTTCTCTTACTATTTTTGATATACTGGAATAATGAATATGGCTTATATTCGGAAAAATATGGTGTTCGACCTGATGATTAAGACCTCCTGTGAACCAATTTATGATCTTGTTCTTGGTAGAAAAGTTAACTGTGGTAAAAAGTTGATGGATCGCCCAAGTATTTTTCATCGTACCGGTTTTATCAGGCAGGGGCATTTGAGTTTCTTTAACTACATGAGCGAGTTGAAAAACTATACTTAAGATCAAACCGGCGGTATAATGCATTACAAAAAAACCGATAAGGATCTTCCACCAGGAAATTGAAAGAATAAGCATGGGAATAACTATCCAAATAGCTACGTAAATAACTTTGGTGATCACTACTATGCTCCACTGTTTAACCGGATTGGGTAATTTACCGTAAGCTAGCTTACGTTTTAGATAGTTTCTTGTTTGTTTGAAATCTGTGGTCAGAGCCCAGTTGAAAGTTAATAAACCATAAAGGAAAATAGAATAATAATGTTGAAATTTATGGAACCATCTCCACTGTGCATGTTCAGAAAAACGTATTATTCGTCCGGCATCCAGGTCCTCATCGTGCCCGTGGATATTGGTGTATGTATGGTGAAGGACATTATGTTGCACTTGCCAGTTATAAACGTTTCCGGCTAGTACATAAATAGTTCCTCCCATAAACTTATTGACCCATTTCTTGGTAGAATACGATCCGTGATTTCCATCGTGCATGATGTTCATTCCCACACCAGCCATTCCTGCACCCATCAATACGGTGAGTAATAGCATCCACCATTGGGAAATATCGAGAGTGAGAATTAAAAAGTAAGGCGTCAGGAACATTGAAAACATCACGATGGCTTTTATATGAAGCTTCCAATTTCCTGTTTTTTTAAGGTTATTCTCTTTGAAATAATTATTCACTCTTTTATTGAGAATTCTGAAGAATTTTGCAGAATCGATCCTGGAGAATTTAATTTGATTTTGTTTGTTTTCCATGTAATTTTTTGTAAACGGTAAAGGTAAAATTTTTATATAGTTAATCTATAATCAATACCGTATTAATCTACTCTGCAATTTCAGCACCAAATTATGTATTTTTGTGGCAAATTAGAAAACTTTGAAATTAATAAAAAAATACTTTCCTAATTTAACCGAAGACCAGCTTTTAAAATTCGCCAAGTTGGAAGAATTATACAGGGATTGGAACCTGAAAATTAACGTCGTCTCTCGAAAGGATATAGACGAACTTTATCTTAGGCATGTCTTACATTCATTGGGCACAGCTAAAGTACAGGGTTTTAAACCTGGAGCTAAAGTTCTCGATGTTGGAACTGGGGGAGGCTTTCCCGGGGTTCCATTAGCTATTCTTTTTCCACAGACCAACTTTCACTTAGTAGACTCTATCGGCAAAAAAATAAAAGTTGTGGAAGAGGTAGTGGCCGGTCTCGATCTTGGAAATGTAAAGGTTACAAATGCCAGGGTAGAAGAAATCTCTGGGGAATATGATTTTATTGTAAGCAGAGCGGTTGCAGCTATGCCTACTTTTGTTCATTGGGTAAAAGGCAAAATCGCTAAAAAAAGTAATCATGAATTAAAAAACGGGATTCTTTATTTGAAAGGTGGAGATCTAACCGTTGAACTTCGTGAGTTTCCGAAAGCCACCATCTACGAATTGTCGGATTATTTTGAGGAAGAGTTCTTCCTAACCAAAAAAGTAGTTCACCTTCCTTTAAAATATAGGAAATAGGTCTTTATTGTTTTATAATAACCTGAGTTGCAATAACTCCTTTATTGGTGTAAGCTCTTACTACATACACTGCCGAGCTTAGTGGTTTGTCAAGTTCCAAGGTGATTATTTTCTCCCTGGGCACTTCCACAAAGTTATGTACCTCCTGACCAGAAATACTATAAATGACCAATTTATGTATTTCTAGCATTTCTGGGTTTTCGATATGTAGTTCTCTGCTGTTATAGGAGTATCCGATAGAAAGCTCTGAACCCTCGACATCTGTAATATCATCCTCAGGTTCCTTTCCTTTATGAAAAACGATCTCATACCTGTCGTTATGAATTTCGGGGCTAAGACTTGTTTTGTATTCCGCCTCGGTTAGATCGAAATAAGAGTCTTCGGTTTTATCCTTAAGATAAATGTTCATGCTTTCCGGAATATTCTCTAACTCCTTGACTTTAATGCTGAACTGGCTTTCCTCAGCAATTTTCAATCCTAATGGGAGTACCTGGTCAATATTGAAATGAGGTACTGCCTGGATAACAAATTCGTTATCATTTATCATCCAGTACATATCCTCACTTGCATTATCCAATAGAGGGGCATCATAACCAAGATCATAATCCTGAGTGGAATTGCGATCTGCAGTTACCAGGATTTCTCGAATATATCCAGTTGGAGAATTAAACTGGAGTCGTATTTTATACCTGTTATCCTTTTGCATTTTATTGGCTTGCGTGGAGCTAGCTTTTTGTTTGGATGGATTTTCCGGATTTAGGAAATGACTAAGAGAAGTGTTTGCTTCTGATGCAAAAACCCTATATTGATTTTTGAATTTTACCGTTCCTCCTGTAATATTCGTATTTGTTTGCGCATCTGAATCCCCGGATGCGGTATTTATAAAAAACCCTTGTCCCACTGGGATATATGGCCCTGGGGTCTTTGTTCCCTCTTCCTCAGTTTCATGATTAATCCGAGTGTCATTTGAAAGAGCTCTAAGACCTCCAGAAAGGTTAAAGGCCGCATATCCACCAATATATTTCTCTAAGTAGTGTGTTTGTCCAGAATAGTGATCCCAGTAATAGATTGTTCCATTAAAAACATTTCCGCCAAGGTTCGAGTTAGTACTTGTTAGGTGACCTTTAATGAATTCAATGGCATCTACAGCAGAAGCATATGGATTTCCTATAAGATAATTCTGGTCCGGACTGATCCCTGTCAATTCAATATCGCCATTGTTTGGAAAACCTTTAAAGGTGTAATTTTGAAGTTTATTTTCTTTAACTGAAACCCAATAAGTTCCTTTCATCGTATAGCCTTCTCCCGGTTTGAGATAATCTTCCGGATTACCAGGATTACTGCCAATTCTTTCCCATTGGCTGTATTGATTAGCTGGCTTTTTTCTAAAAGCGTTAATCCAATAATTACTTATTTTAATAGGGGAGCTTAATGGTCCGTCGGCATGGGCGTACCTATCTCCGAAATTGATGTCTTTAAAGGTACCAGTACCTGTTGTGGTTCCATCGAACATAACTCCTGCGATTGAATAAGTAGCGGTGTTATTAGAAGCGAGAACCGGAGAGCTCCAGTAGTTGTAATTAAAGCTGCTGGCAGTTCCTTGCTGATCGCGTTCAATATACCCTGAACCTAATACCTCACTCCCTTCTGACTGGATCAGTTGTGACTCTCCATTAAGGTCCAGCACTCCGTCTAATTGGAAATAACGAGTAATAGTTATTCCATTTCCGGAGTTGTTATTAACCCCTTGCATATTTAAAGTGCCGCCATCATCGAGAAGACCTAATAAATCTATACTCTTTGAGTTATTAGTTGTAGCAGGATTAAAGACTTGTTGGTTGTTTAATTTTACAATGTTCCAGGCAATGGTATCTCCGGTTAATCCTGGGCTACTTGGTGGATCCCAAACTACTGGCTCTTTCCAGGTGTTTTCATCCCACCAATCCCCGGTATTTCCAGCTACATAGGGAAGGGGAGCAGTTTTGTCCTGGGGTGTAGTAATATTTTTAAGTTTTCCTGTAACACCAATGTTTTTACTACCATCATTATATGGGTTAACATTCCCACATGAAATATCGTCCATCCTATAATAACCGATAAGATCTTCCCAATTAAGGTTAGTTATATTCCTCGGGATAATTTCACCGTCTATTTGGGTTCCACTGCCTTTTTTTATTCGTTGATTCATCATTTGATGTAACTGGTCCTGTGTTAGAGCTACCTTCCAAATTCTTAATTCTTCCATCCATCCGTTAAAATAATTTAATGGGGCATCAGAACCTTCCATCGCTCCTAAAATCGCCTTATAGTTGTTTTCACCTGGAGCTCCCCCTCCAACAACCTTTAGAAGTTGACCATCAATATATAATCTATATTCCCCGGAAGATAAATGCGTTAAGGCTATGTGGTACCAGCGATCTGTATCGATGGTATAGGGTGAAGAATTTAGTGTTCCTGATTTATCCCAATTAAATGAAACTTCTCCATTTTCAATTCTTAGGTCATAACCCTCTGCAGTATCAGAGAAATTTCCATCTCTTTTAGATATTATGGTTTGGGTGCCAGTAACAGATTCAGGTTTAACCCACACTTCCAGACTAAAAGCACCGTTTAAATCATAATTATCACTGAAATCAATATGATCATTTGTGCCATCAAAGTCTATTTGTTTACAATCGGAAATAGTTACCGTTAAATCATTTGAACATCCATTGACAGTCCAGGTCAACGTATAAGTGCCAGGTCCTGCAGTAAAGATTGCGTTGGGATCGTTTACATCTGAGAAAGATGCCGGTGTACAAGAGGGTGTCTCTCCAGACCAAGACCATTCTCCTATGTCCCCGGTGCCCGGCGCATCACATGATTTGCAACCTGAGGGAGGAGCGGTAAATGCTCCTTTAGCAATGTTTTCATTGGCTGTAATTGTGTTGTCATATGCATTCAACTGTATTTCATTTTGTCCACATTCTGCCTCTGTATGAATAATATCTTCACCAGCATAAGAATAGGAGACACGAACCTCGGTTAAATCTGTTCCTTCTTCATTGTATGTTCTGCAACTATTAACCAAAGCTGTTCCCCCATACTCGTGGACCCCCGGGATTTCAGGAATAAATGAAATTGGGACTTCAGTTCGACCAGTTTCAATTGGCTCTTCCTCCGGATCGCCAATTCCTTCTGTCCATTCTAATTCAGTCTCAACTAAAACCTTTTTATTTACAAAAATATTATCCATAGCCCAGACACTTTGATCACTGGTGCCGGTAAATGACCATCTGATTCTAACATTACTTTCTCCTAAGTAAGCGTCAAGAGAAATAGAGGTATTATCAGTATTAAAATAATACTGGGTGGGACTCGATCCTTCAACAGATTCAGCAGTTCCTGCTGTATACCAGTCTTTATCGCCACTTCCAGAAGCGTGCATCACTCTAAGAGAAGAATAAGTCGTTCCACCATCCAAGGATATTTCAATAACGGCAACATCATTATTGGAAAAATAATATGCCTGATCAAAGTCGAGGCTTGCTTCTTCTGCATTTGATAGGTCCATAATTGGACTTTCTAATGTGGTGGGATTTTCTCCATTATATGCATTGGAGCTGTAATCACCATAGGCTATTGTAAATTTTTTATCTTGACTATCATACTCAATTCCGCCAAATGAATGATTATTGGTTCCAGACCAATTTCTTGGTTTTCTTGCGTTTCCACCAGCTGTGAATCCACCTGGGTCGCCGTCCACAAGCCAGGAGTCAGGATCCTGGGTGTTTAATTGACCTTCATTAAAATCTCCCGGTGCTTTATCTGAGGGTATTGCATCTTGTGTTGCTAGATAATTACTTTTGGCCAATAGGTTTACTTCCTCTCCCAGGCAATATAGGTTATCAGGGTCTTCATTGCTAACCGTGGGAGCCGCTCCAGGAGGTAGTGCTCTAATGTAAAAACTATCCGAATATTCTGTACAGGTTCCAGCTTGAATTAAAACTCTATAATAGGTTGAAACCAAAGCCCCTACTGCAAAGGATGCCGTATATGTATTGTTATTATTATTGATTACTTCCCAAGTGCCTTTATTTACTGAATATTTTTCCCAATGAACAATATTTCCTATTTTACCTGACAACTGTAACTCTACGGCAATCGGGTCTCCACATGAAGTAATATCAATTTGATCTTCAAAAAATGTAGATTCAAACGTTCCATTTATAGCTCCCCCATTGATGTCTTCTGGAATAAGTTCTATTTCTTGAACCTGGGTCGAAGTGTTACCTTGGCTATCAATAAATTCCCATATGATAGGTTTAGTTCCAGAAAAAGAATATGGAAATTCAAAATCTTCGCTAAGTGTTCCGTTAATTGTCCCTTCACAAGCATCTGTCGCAGTTGGTATTGTTAAATCAGATAAACTTGAAATTTGGCAACCATTAATGGTTTGTTTTGGTAGATTCCCTTCAATATCTGGTTCAGGGGCCACTGTATTATTAATTATAACTTTTTGCTCAATGGGTCCGATTGAATTTCCAGCGGCATCTGTAAATATCCAATAAACTGATCCTGAGGCATCAAATGTCAAATCTGTTATTCCGGTTGTACCTGTTATAGTACCATCACAATTGTCTGTAGTAGTAGCAGGAGTAACTGTCAAAGGACATTCACTAATTAGATCTGGTAAATCTGGTATTGCCGGATCAGTAGTATCGTCTACGGTAATAGTTTGAGTTACTTCAATGGCATTTCCAGCTTCATCGGTCACACTATAGGTTCTTGTGATGACCTCGGGATTGCTATTATTGTCACTCACATCGGAGACAAAAGCCACTGTTGGAGCGGTAGTACAGTTGTCAGCCTCATCGGTGACCACAGCAGGATCTGCTGCCGGGACCTCCGCCGCGCATTGCACGTTTAGGGGAGCCGGGTTGCTTGCCGTTGGATCAGTAGTATCGTCTACGGTAATAGTTTGAGTTACTTCGATGGCATTTCCAGCTTCATCGGTCACACTATAGGTTCTTGTGATGACCTCGGGATTGCTGTTATTATCACTCACATCGGAGACAAAAGCCACCGTTGGAGCGGTAGTACAGTTGTCGGCCTCATCGGTGACCACAGCAGGATCTGCTGCCGGGACCTCCGCCGCACATTGCACGTTTATGGGAGCCGGGTTGCTTGCCGTTGGATCAGTAGTATCGTCTACGGTAATAGTTTGAGTTACTTCGATGGCATTTCCAG